>JALSGY010000442.1 GCA_026982515.1 Paracoccaceae bacterium | reverse complement strand
CACCATGTAGCCGCCGCACTCGCCATAGACCGCCGCCTCCTGCGCCGCCCGCGCCATGCCGGCGCGGAACCGTTCGGCGGCGGCCAGGCGGGCGGCGTGCAGCTCGGGGTAGCCGCCGGGCAGGAAGACGAGCTCGGCCGGTGGCGGGGGTTCGTCGGCCAGCGGCGAAAAGAAGGCCAGCTCCGCCCCGGCGGCGCGCCAGTCTTCCAGAAGGTGAGGGTAGGCAAAGGCAAAGGCCGCATCCGAGGCGATTGCGATGCGCCCGGCGGGAGGGGCCAGGTGCGGGGCCGGCGGGGCCGGCGGCAGCGGCCGGGCCAGGGCCTGCAGGGCGCCGAGATCAACCGCCTGGCGCACGAGCCGCGCCGCCCCTGCGATGAAGGTCTCCAGGTCGGGGCGCTCTTCGGCCTGCACCAGCCCCAGGTGGCGCGAGGGATGGGCCAGCCCCGGCTGGCGGTGGAGCGCCCCCAGGACGGGCAGCCCCAGCGGGGCGAGCGCGCGGCGCAGCATCGCTTCGTGGCGGGGAGAGCCCACCTTGTTGAGGATCACCCCCGCCACCTCGACCTCCCCGTCGTGGCCGGCGAATCCGGCCACCAGCGGGGCCACCGATTGCGCCACATGGGCGGCATCCACCACCAGCACCACCGGAATCCCCAGTATCCGTGCCAGATCGGCGGTGGCGCCGCGGCCCTCGGGCGGCGCGCCGTCGAACAGGCCCATGGCGCCTTCGATCACCAGCAGCCCCTCGCCGGCGGCCAGGGCGCGGATGCGCCCGGGGGCCATCGCCCAGGCGTCGAGGTTGCGGCACGGCGCGCCACAGGCGGCTTCGTGGAAGCGCGGATCGATGTAATCGGGGCCGCTCTTGGCCCCGCGCACCGTCAGGCCGTCATCGCGCAGGGCGCGCAGCAGGCCGAGGGTGATGGTCGTCTTGCCGCTGCCCGAGCCGGGGGCGGCAATGATCAGCCCGCGGCTCATGGGGTGGCGCCGGGGTGCGGGGCCATCGCCGGCAGTTCCAGTGCCCGGCGCAGAAGCACCGCCCGCCCGATCACGATCACCGCCGGGGCTCCAAGCCCGGCGGCCGCGATGTCGGCGGCGGCGCGCTCCAGCGTGGTTTCCAGCACCTGCTGGTCGGGCAGCGAGGCGTTGCGCACGACTGCGACCGGCTCATCGGGGGCGCGCCCGGCCCCGATCAGCGCTTCGGCGATCCGGGCGATGGTGCGCATCCCCATGTAGATCACGATCACCGGCGCGGCGCGCGCCAGCGCCGCCCAGTCCAGCGGCGGGGTGTCGCCCGAGGGATCGTGCCCGGTGACGAAGGTGACCGCCTGGTTGACGTCGCGGTGGGTGACGGGGATGCCGGCCATGGCCAGCCCGCCGATTCCGGCGGTGATCCCGGGAATGACGCGGACCGGCACCCGATGGCGAATGAGCGCCAGGGCTTCCTCGCCGCCGCGCCCGAACACGAAAGGATCTCCCCCCTTGAGCCGCAGCACCCGCTTGCCGGCGCGGGCCAGCGCGACCAGGCGCTGCGAAATCTCGTGCTGTTTCGGCGAGGGCCGCCCGCCGCGCTTGCCGGCATCGACAAGCGCGGC
>JALSGY010000441.1 GCA_026982515.1 Paracoccaceae bacterium | reverse complement strand
CTCCTCCACCGCCTCGGAAGGGGTGATGGCCGAAGAGCGTTCGTTCTCGATCATGTCGCGGGGCATCAGGTGGCGGCGATTCGAGGTGGCATAGAACACCACGTTGTCGGGCCTCCCCTCGATGCCGCCGTCGAGCACCGCCTTGAGCGACTTGTAGTGCTCATCGTCGTGACTGAAGGAAAGATCGTCGCAAAACAGCAGGAAGCGGTGGGGCGCGGCGCGCAGCAGGTTCAGCAGCCGCCCCACCGAGGGCAGATCCTCGCGATGCAACTCCACCAGTTTCAGCGCCTCGCCGCGGGCTTGAACTTCGGCATGTACAGCCTTGATCAGGGAAGATTTCCCCATCCCGCGCGCGCCCCACAGAAGGGCGTTGTTGGCAGGCAATCCACGGGCAAAGCGCAGGGTGTTTTCCAAAAGCGTGTCGCGGGCGCGCCCGATCCCCACCAGCAGGCGCAGATCCACCCGGCTGACCTTTTCCACCGGCTCCAGCCGGTCCGGCTCCACATGCCACACGAAAGCCTCTGCCCCGTCGAAGGCCGGCGGCGCGGGCGGTGGCGGCGAGAGCCTCTCAAGCGCTTCGGCGATCCGCTCAAGCGCATCCCGCGCAGCCATCAGACCTCTTCCTCGTCATCCAGAAGGCCCTCCTCGCGCAGCCGCTCGTTGCGCTTCTTCTCGACCCGGCGCACCAGCCAGATGGAGATCTCGTAAAGGCCGTAGACGACGGTGAACAGGATGACCTGGGTGATGACATCCGGCGGGGTGACAATGGCTGCCAGCACCAGAATGCCGACCACGGCGTATTTGCGCACCGCGCCCAGCCCCTCGGAGGAAACCAGCCCCGCCTTGCCCATCAGCGTCAGCAGAACCGGAAGCTGGAAACACAGCCCGAAGGCGACGATGAACTTGATGGTCAGGCGCAGGTATTCCTGGGCCGACCCCTGGAAGACGATGTTCGGCAGCCCCTCTTCGCCACCGCCCTGGCCGGTGATGTTGCCCTGCTGGAAGCCGAGAAAGAAATCGAAGGCCAGCGGGGTCACCACATAGAAGGCGAAGGCGGCGCCGAGGAAGAACATGAAGGGCGAGGCGATCAGGAAGGGCAGGAAGGCGCCCTTCTCCGACCTGTAGAGGCCCGGCGCAACGAAACGCCACATCTGGTAGGCGATGACCGGAAAGGACAGCACCAGCCCGCCCAGCAGCGAGATCGAGATCGCCACGAAAAAGCCTTCCTGCAGCTTGATCAGGATCAGCCCGCAATCGCCCTGCCCGTTCTGGCCGAGCGCGTCGCACAGCGGCGAGGTGAGGAAATTGAAGATCGGGTTCCAGACGGTGAAGCTGATCACCATGCCGACGATGAAGGCCATCACCGACTTGATGAGCCGCGAGCGCAGCTCGGCAAGGTGCTCCATCAGCGGGGCGGAACTGTCCTCTATCTCGTCGTCGGTCGTGCTCATTTGCTACTGGCCTTCCTGGTGGTTCCGGAAGCCGGCTTCTTCGCGGCCGGCTTCTTGGCCGGAGCCTTCTTGGCGGCGGGTTTCTTGGTGGCGGGTTTCCTGGTGGCGGGTTTCCTGGCGGCGGGCTTTTTTGCCGCCTT
>JALSGY010000440.1 GCA_026982515.1 Paracoccaceae bacterium | reverse complement strand
GCCGAACGCCCCGAAAGCGCCGGAATCATCGGTGCCGGCCCCGGCGGGCTGGCCGCTGCCGACAGGCTGCGCCGGGCCGGGGTTCAGGTAACGATCTACGACCGCCACGACCGCGCCGGCGGGCTTCTGACCTACGGCATTCCCGGCTTCAAGCTGGAGAAGGAGGTGGTGATGCGCCGGATCGCGCAGCTCGAACAGTCCGGCGTGGAATTCGTGCTGAAGTGTGATGTGGGCAAGGACATCTCCTTCGATGCCCTGCGCAGCCGGCACGACGTGGTTCTGATTGCCACCGGGGTGTACAAGTCAAGGGAATTGCAGGCCCCCGGCAGCGGGCTGGAAGGGGTCGTCAGGGCGCTCGACTATCTCACCGCCTCCAACCGCAAGGGCTTTGGCGACGATGTGCCCGAGTTCGACTCCGGCCTGCTCGACGCCGAGGGCAAGCGGGTGGTGGTGA
The DNA here is from genome assembly GCA_026982515.1 of Paracoccaceae bacterium. GTDB lineage: Bacteria > Pseudomonadota > Alphaproteobacteria > Rhodobacterales > Rhodobacteraceae > S012-89. The sequence continues at coordinate 1,141 of JALSGY010000440.1, read as the reverse complement.
TCGGCGGCGGGGACACCGCGATGGACTGCGTGCGCACCGCCATCCGGCAGGGTGCCGAAAGCGTGAAGTGCCTCTATCGCCGCGACCGCGCCAACATGCCGGGCAGCCGCCGCGAGGTTCAGAACGCCGAGGAGGAGGGCGTCGAATTCGTCTGGCTGGCCGCGCCGCGGGGGTTCGTCGGCGAAGATGAGGTGACCGGCGTGGTGGTGCAGAAGATGCGCCTCGGTGCCCCCGATGCCACCGGCCGACAGAGCCCCGAGGTGATCGAGGGCTCCGATTACGTGGAAGAGGCCGATCTGGTGATCCTGGCGCTGGGCTTCAGCCCTGAAGACCTGCCAGAGATGTGGCAGGCGCCCGATCTGGCAACCACCGGCTGGGGCACCATAAAGGCCGATTTCCATACCCATGAAACCAGCATTCCGGGCGTCTATGCCTGCGGCGACATCCAGCGCGGGGCAAGCCTTGTGGTGTGGGCGATTCGCGACGGGCGCGAGGCGGCCGATGCCATGCTGGACTATCTGAATGCCAATGCCGAAGTGGCGGCGGAATAGGGGCGGGGTGCCGGGCCGTGCATCCGCACCGAGCGCCCGGAAGGCAAGGAGAAAAGGGCAGCAACACTGACATTCCGGTGCTTGCCGCACCCCTGCCCGACAGGAACGAGAATGAACGCCGAAGTCATGGCGGAGGACAGAAAATGACCGGATACGATGAGAACTGGGCCCGCGCCGAGGCCGAAAGGCGCCGCTGGATGGCCGAGAACAGCCTCTACACCGAGGACAGCGAGCACGCCTCCTGCGGCGTCGGTCTTGTTGTCTCGATCGACGGGAAGAAAAGCCGCAAGGTGGTGGAAAACGGCATCGACGCGCTCAAGGCCGTGTGGCACCGCGGTGCCGTGGATGCCGACGGCAAGACGGGCGACGGGGCCGGCATTCACGTGCAGATCCCGGTGCCGTTCTTCTACGACCAGATCCGCCGCACCGGGCACGAGCCGCACATGGATCAGCTGATCGCGGTGGGCCAGGTGTTCCTGCCGCGCACCGATTTCGGCGCCCAGGAGGCCTGCCGCACCATCGTCGAGACCGAGATCCTGCGCATGGGCCACTATATCTATGGCTGGCGCCATGTGCCGGTGAATATCGAC
>JALSGY010000439.1 GCA_026982515.1 Paracoccaceae bacterium | reverse complement strand
CCGGCGTCGATACGCTTCTGGGCCCCGAGATGCGCTCCACCGGCGAGGTCATGGGCTGGGATCGCAGCTTCCCCCGCGCCTTCCTCAAGGCCCAGCTGGGCGCCGGCACCCATCTGCCCGATTCCGGTACCGTTTTCCTTTCGATCAAGGAAAGCGACAAGAACGCACAGCTGCTGGAAACCGCCCGCATCCTTGCCGAGCTGGGGCTGAAGATCATCGCCACCCGAGGTACTGCCGCCTTCCTGCATGAAAACGGCATCGAGGCGGAGGTGGTGAACAAGGTCTACGAGGGACGGCCGCATATCGTGGACGTGATGAAGGACGGCGGCGTGCAGCTGGTGATGAACACCACCGAAGGGGCGCAGGCGGTGGAAGACAGCCGCTCGATGCGCAACGTGGCGCTGATGGACAAGATCCCCTATTTCACCACGCTTGCCGCCAGCCACGCCGCGGCGCTGGCCATGAAGGCGGCCCGCGAGGGAGAGTTGGGGGTGCGCAGCCTGCAGGGCTGAAGGCGCAGCTCGCTACCCCTTCAGGGCATAGACCGTCTGCAGGATGTCCGGGTCGTCCCACTCGCGCGCGCCAAGGGCGAAATAGGCGATGCGTCCCCCCGGGTCGATCACGAAGGTGGTGGGCAGGCCCCGCATCGGCCAGCTGCGCGACACTTTCGATGTCGTGTCGATCACGATCGGGAAGTCGAGGCCGAACTCGGAGGCGAACTCCCACACCTGATCGGGGGTGCCGCCCACATGGACGGCCAGCATCACCACGCCGTTTTCCCGCAACTCCTGCCAGGCCCGCTGCATCGAGGGCATCTCCTTGCGGCAGGGCGGGCACCAGGTGGCCCAGAAATTGACGATCACCACCCGGCCGCGGAAATCGGCCAGCGAGATCACCTCTCCGTCGAGGTTCTCCAGCACGATTTCGGGCGCCTCGGGGCGCTCGCCGAACTGCTGAAGCTGCCCTGCCTGGGCCATGGTGGCCATCACCATCGCCAGCGCCACCGCCAGCACCTGCAAGATCCTCGCCTTCATGGGCTGCACTCCATATCAGTGAAACTCCGGCGGTATTCCGATTGCCCCTTCCACCACGAAAAGGTGAAGTCGAAGGGCGTGCCCGGCGGCAGGGCAAAGCTCAGCAGGCCCCAGTTGTAATCCTCCGGGCCGAAGCTCTGCTCAGAAGGAAACAGTGCCCATTCCAGGGCGATGGCCGCCGCGGTGTCGGCCCCGCGCCGGGCCATCTCGGCGGCCCAGTCCTCGCGCAGGCGCAGGCCGCGCTCCTGCCCGTCTGCCATCACCCGCCAGTCGCCGAGGCTGACCGAGACCGGCCCCTCGCCCGGTGCCAGAGCGAAGCTGCCGATGGCCGAGCGGAAGATGCAGCCCTCTTCGGCAATCGCACCGGCGGTGGCGCTGTCGAAGCCGCGCGCCAGCAGGAAGGCAATCACCTGATCACGCGGCAGGGCGGCGGTTTCCAGCCGCAGCCCCTCGCCTTCCCACAGGAACACCCGCCCGTCCTGCCCGGCCCATGCCGCCGGCGCGCCAAAGAGGGCGACAAGCAGCGCAAGGCCGTGGCCGATGGAAACGGGCCGGCTCACCAGGAAAGAAACTCCGCCACCGCATCGGCCGCGTCCTCGGCGAAGAAATCGAGGAAGGCATGATCGGAATCCTCGATCATCCGCAGCACGACCTTCTCGCCATCGGCCATCGGGCCGATCACCTGCTCAAGGTTCGGCACCACGTTGTCCGCGGTGCCGCCGATCACCAGAACCGGTTGGGCGATCCGGGGCAGCAGAGTGGCGGTGTTGCGCCGCGGCTCGGGCTCGTAATAGGAGACGAAGGCCGCCGCACTCACCTGCGCATCGCGGCAGAACAGGAAGCCCGGCACGGACATCATCTCGGCGCCGCGCCCGGCATTGACGAGTGCGCGCGCCTGCGCCAGGGGTTCGGCCAGCGGCACGCCGAAGCGCCGCTCGTAGCTGGCGGCTTCCGCGTCAGGATCCGACAGGATCGGAGCCAGCAGGATGACCTGCTCGAACCCCGCCTGCGGATTGTCCACCGCAAACCAGGCTGTCTGGTTGCCGCCGCGCGAATGGCCCATCAGGGTGATGTTCTCCGCCCCCTGCCCCTTCAGCCATTCCAGCCACAGGCCGATTTCGGCCAGCGCGTCCTGGTGGCGGTGGCGGGCGGGCGTGGCGCAATCGTAAAACCCGGTGCGCCTGTCGATGCCGAGGCCAAGCGTGATGGCCAGGGTATTGATGCCGCGTTCGGCCAGGGCCTGCTGCTGGGCGGAGATGGTCTCCATCCCGTAGTGGCCCATGGTGCCGTGGGTCAGCAGGACCACGCCGTCGGCCAGCGAGCCCCCCTCGGCCAGCACCAGCCTGGCCCCCAGCGTGAGCCCGCCCGATTGCAGCTCGATCCGCTCCTCACCCTGGGCCGCAAGCGCGCCAAGCCCCAGGACGAATGCCGCCAGAACGGCCCTGAATACCCTCAATCCCGCCATGGCTGCCCTCCCTGAAGTCATCGGCGTCAATTCGTGTCAGGCCATTATAAGAATTTCATCCAATTCAATCTACAGAATGTGTGAATGCCCCGCCGCCGCACCGTCGCGCGGTGCAAGCGGGGGCGGGGGAACACCATGCCGAGCGGTGCGTTCAGGTGGCCTCTTTCTCCAGGTGCAGCTTCATGCTCAGCAGAACCTCCTGGATCGCCAGGGTCTCCGCCAGCAGCCGCTTGGCCTCGTTGTAGGTGATGATCCCATCCTCGATCGAGCGGTTGTACTCGGCCATCAGCATCGCGAAACGCTGGCTGAGCGCCACCACATCCGCGTTCACTCCGCCCTCGCGAGAGTTCTTCTTGCCCGACCCGTAGGAAAGGGTGATCCCCCTCAACTCGGCAAGCGCGCTGGTAACATGAGGATATCCGGCTTCCATCTCCAGCGCCGCCACGGCATCGATCGGCATGAACCTGTCGGCGTGTTCTTCGGCCGTGGAATAGTACCGCCCCAACGTGGCCTTGGACTTGCCCGAAAGCCGGCAGGCGGCTTCCAGCCCCACGTCCTTGACCAGTGCTTCAGTATGCTTTTTTAGATAACGTCCTGTCCCTGTCATCAATTTACCCATCGTCCCCATGAAACAAACGAACCCCGAAACGGGGGAATTCTTCCATTTTATTCCCATTAAACCCCTTGAAAGTAAATGTCATTCAAGAGGGGCCTCCTATTTTGGGGGTTTTGTGAGTGGCCGGTTCAACACCGGTTCGTGGGTGGGGTTCGCCGGCGCAGGCCGGTGAACACGGTGTCGGGTATTGACCTGCATCGTGACGGGCTCGCCGGAGCGTAAATGGTTGGAGGTCCGCTCCATCCCCAGGGCTGAGTGCCCAGGACCTTCCAATTTGCAAGTCTCGGCGAGACCGTTCCCCGACCGGCCAACGCCCCGACCACTTGAAAACCGGTGCGGCAAGACGCTAGGTGCAGCGCATGGCCAAGCTGTACTTTCACTACTCCACCATGAACGCCGGCAAGTCGACGCTGCTGCTGCAGGCGTCGCACAACTACCGCGAGCGCGGCATGGAAACCTATCTGCTGACCGCCCGGCTCGACAACCGCGCCGGCGAGGGGCGGATCGGCTCGCGCATCGGGATCGGTTGCGCGGCAGACACCTTCGAAGCCGGCGAAGATCTGTTTGCCAAGATCGGGCAGCGGCTGGGCGCGGGGCCGGTGGCCTGCGTGTTCATCGACGAGGCGCAGTTTCTGGAAAAGGAACAGGTCTGGCAGCTGGCCCGTGCCGTGGATGATCTGCACGTCCCGATCATGTGCTACGGGCTGCGGGTGGATTTCCGGGGCGAACTGTTTCCCGGATCGGCCGCCCTTCTGGCACTGGCCGACGAGATGCGCGAGGCCCGCACCATCTGCCATTGCGGCAAGAAGGCCACCATGGTGGTGCGCCAGGACGAGGCCGGAAACGTTCTGACCGACGGCGCCCAGATACAGATCGGCGGCAATGAAACCTATGTCTCGCTGTGCCGCCGCCACTGGCGCGAGGCCGTGGGCGACAGGCCACACCATGGCTGAGCGGCAAGGGGGCCGTCTGCCCCCTCTTGCCCTGCGGGCAATTCACCCCCGAGAGTACTTCCCGACAGAAGAAACCGAAGACGCAGCCGGAAGCAGCAGGCAGGGGCCTTCTTCTGTCTGGAAATACTCCTGCGCGGCGGGCCCCGTCAGTACAACCGCCCGCCCGGAGGCACCTGAACATCAGGCCCGACCAGCACCACCTCGCCGTCCTCGTCGGGCACACCCAGCACCAGCACCTCGGACATGAACCGGCCGATCTGCCGGGGCGGAAAGTTGACCACCGCCAGCACCTGCCGGCCGATCAGCTCTTCGGGCGTGTAATGGCGGGTGATCTGGGCCGAGCTTTTCTTCTCGCCCAGGCCGGGGCCGAAATCGACCCACAGCTTGAAGGCCGGCTTGCGCGCCTCGGGGTAGGGTTCGGCGCGGACGATCCGGCCCACGCGGATATCCACCTTCAGGAAATCGTCGAGGGAAATGGTGCTCATTTTCCCAGCTCCCGACTGCGCGCGGCCGCGGCGCGCACCGCCCGGCGCATCAGCCCCGGCAGACCGGCCTCCTTGTCCATCAGCACCTCGAGTGCGGCGGCCGTGGTGCCGCCGGGGCTGGTGACGTTGATACGGAGCTGGGCGGGGCTTTCCTCGGAGGCCTCGGCCAGCGCCCCGGCCCCGGCCACGGTGGCACGCGCCAGGCGCAGCGCCAGATCGGGGGCCAGCCCCTCGGCCTCACCGGCCGCCGCCAGCGACTCGATCAGCAGGAACACATAGGCCGGGCCCGAGCCGGAAACGGCGGTCACCGCGTCCATCTGGCTTTCGTCGGCCAGGCGCACGGTCTGCCCCACCGCCGAGAGCAACCCCTCGGCCAGCGTCATCGCGGCCTCGTCCACGCGGGCATTACCCACCAGCGCGGTGATGCCGCGCCCCACGGCGGCAGGCGTGTTGGGCATGGCCCGGATCACCGGCGTGGCCGCGCCCAGCACCGATTCGAAAGTCGAGATCGGCGTGCCCGCGGCAATGGAAAGGAAGATCGTGCGCCCCTCGCCGAAGCCGCGCAGCGAAGGCAGGGCCTCGTCCATCATCTGAGGCTTGACCGCCACGACCACGACCGCCGGATCGGGCGGAAGTTCGGCGTTGAGATGCACGCCTTGCAAGGATTTCAGCCAATCCGAAGGCTGCGGGTCGATCACCCAGACCGCCGCCTCCGGCACCCCTTCCGCCAGCCAGCCCTGCAGCAGGGCCGACCCCATCTTGCCGCAGCCCAGAAGCACCAGCCCCCTGCGGGCGATTTCGAGCATGTCCATGAGGCCCTCTTTCATAGTCGAGGCCAGATTAACGCTTTTCGCGGCGGTGGGAACCGTCCTTGCGCTCAGGCCCGGCCGTAGGCCTCGGCAATGGCCACCTGCATGGCATCCTCGGGAGAACGATCACCCCAGGCGACAAGCTGGAAGGCGGGATAGAAACGCTCGGCCGCACGCACCGCTGTCTTGATCAGCGTGTCGATCTGCTCGGGCCCGGCCACCTGCCCGCCCGACAACAGCAGCCCGTAGCGATAGACCATCAGCCGCTGGGCATGCCAGTAGGTGAAGGCCCCGGCCCAGCACAGATCATTGGTGCGGTTGAGGATTTCGTAGATCCGGGGCAGCCGCTCTTCGGGAGGCTCCATCTCGAAGGTGCAGATCAGGCGCAGCGTCTCGTCATGGCCCGACCAGGCAAGGGTGATCGAATAGGTGCGCCACTGGCCCTCGACCGCCATGGCGATCTGGTCGTCGGCGACGCGGTCGAACTCCCAGTCATGGTGCTCTGCCAGATGCTCGACTATGTCGATCGGGTGAAGATCTTCGGTCTGGAAATCATGTTCTGAAAGCGACATGCCCGGCCTCATTCGTTATCTGGCCCCGGGAGGGGCCTGGCACACCAGAAATCGGCGCCCACTCAAGAACCGGCGTATACCAGCGCCAGCCTTACAACATATGGTGTAAGGAAAGCGGGATTCTGTAAAGCGATATTTTCTGTGTGGATGAATTTGCGCGCCCCGCGCGGGTTTTGCGCACTACTCCGCCGCCGGGCGGCGCCCCTCATCGCGCCCCGGGCGGGCGGCTCGCAAAGATTTGATTCTACTTCTTCGTGGCGCGACGGGCGGGCTTTTTCGCCATCGCCGCCTCGAGCGCCTCGATCCGGGTCTTCAGCGCCTCGTTTTCCTCGCGCGCCTTCCGGGCCATGGCGCGCACCGCCTCGAACTCTTCGCGGGTGACGAGGTCGCGGTCGGCCAACCACCTGTCCATCCAGCTTTTCATGGCCGTTTCGGCCTCTTCCCTGGCGCCCTGCGCGACCCCCATCGCGTTGGTCATCAACTGCGAAATGTCTTCGAAGATCCTGCCACGGCTCTGCATCGTGCCCTCCGCCATCCGATGCCCCTGTATGCGCCCAAAGACGACCAAGCTCAAGGTTGACTTCCGCCCGGCGCCTGCCCATCCATGCACCCATGTTGAAAGCGGCCATTCCCTTCCCGAACATCGGGCCCGAACTCTTCTCCATCGATCTGGGCTTCTTCGAATTCGCCCTGCGCTGGTATGCGCTGGCCTATATCGTCGGCATCCTGATCGGCTGGCGGCTGATCGCACGGGCCATCAAGGCGCCGGGGCTGTGGAAGAACGACAGCCCGCCGATGACGCTGGAGCAACTGGAAGACCTGCTCACCTGGATCATCATCGGGGTGATCGTCGGCGGACGGCTGGGCTTCGTGCTGTTCTACCAGCCGGCCTATTACCTGGCCAATCCGGTGGACATCCTGAAGGTCTGGCAGGGCGGCATGTCGTTTCACGGCGGCTTCCTGGGCGTGGTGGTAGCGGTGTGGTGGTATTCGCGCAGGCACGGCCTGCCGCTCGCCTCGGTGGCCGATGCCATGGCCTTTGCCACGCCGCCGGGGCTTCTGCTGGGCAGGATCGCCAACTTCATCAATGCAGAGCTGTGGGGCAGGCCCACCGATGTGCCCTGGGCGGTGATCTTCCCCGGCCCGGAGGCCCAGGACTGCCCCGGTGTGGAGGGCCTGTGCGCCCGCCACCCCTCGCAGCTTTACGAGGCCGGGCTGGAAGGGCTGGTGCTGGGGATCGTGCTGCTGGTGCTGGTGTGGAAGCGCGGCTGGCTGAAGGTGCCGGGCCAGACGGCGGGGCTGTTTCTGGCAGGCTATGGCGCGGCGCGGTTCTTCGTGGAGTTCTTTCGCCAGGCCGATGCCCAGTTCATCACCCCCGACAACCCGATGGGATATGTCATCGGCACGGCCTCCTTCGGGCTGAGCATGGGGCAGGTGCTGTCGCTGCCGATGATCGTGGTCGGCATCGGGGTCATCATCTGGGCCCGCCGCCGGGCATGACGCCCCTGGCACGGCAGTTCGTGCGGCGCATCGCCCGGCACGGGCCGATGAGCATCGCCGATTACATGGCCGAGTGCCTGCTGCACCCCGAACACGGCTACTACGCCACCCGCGACCCGTTCGGCCGCCGGGGCGATTTCACCACCGCACCCGAGATCAGCCAGATGTTCGGAGAACTGCTGGGCCTGGCCCTGGCCCGGACTTGGCTCGACCAGGGCCGCCCCGCCCCCTTCACCCTGGCCGAGCTTGGCCCGGGTCGCGGAACGCTGATGGCCGACATGCTGCGCGCCACCCGCGCCGTGCCGGGTTTCCGCGAAGCGGCAAGGGTGGTGCTGGTCGAGGCTTCCCAGGCCCTGCGACAGGTGCAGCGGCAGACGCTCAAGGACGAGACAGTCAGCTGGATGGACACCGCCGTCGAACTGCCCGAGGCGCCACTGTTCCTGGTGGCCAACGAGTTCTTCGACGCCCTGCCGATTCGCCAGTTCGTCCGCGCCGCGAACGGCTGGTGCGAGCGGCAGGTGGCACTGGAGGACGAACGTCTGGTACTGAAACTCTCCCCTCCCGCACCGCTGGCCGCGCTGGCACACCGGCTGGCCGACACCCGCCCCGGCGACATCGTCGAAACCTGCCAGCCCGCTCTGCCGATCATCGCCGAGCTTGCCCGGCGCATCGCTCGCCATGGCGGTGCGGCACTGATCGTCGATTATGGCGGCTGGCGCTCGCTGGGCGACACCTGGCAGGCGCTGCGCGCTCATCGCCCCGAGGATCCTCTGGCCAATCCCGGCGAGGCCGATCTTACCGCACATGTGGATTTCGAGCCCCTTGCCCGGGCTGCCCGGGCCGAGGGCGCGGCCTGCTCGGCGCTCGTCCCGCAGGGCGTGCTGCTGGAGCGCCTCGGGATCACCGAGCGCGCCCGCCGTCTGGCCGCGGGGCTGAGCGGGGCGGGGCTGGAGGCGCATGTGGCAGCGCATCGGCGGTTGACCCACCCGCAGGAAATGGGGACCTTGTTCAAGGCCCTGGCGATCACGCCCGGGGTCGCGCCGCCACCACCGGGATTTTCCGCATGAGCCTGGAGATCATCACCTCCCCCCTTCTGAGGCCGCTGCGCCACGGGTTCTTCACCCGTCAGGGCGGGGCCTCCTCGGGGGTGTTTTCCGGGCTCAACTGCGGCACCGGCTCTTCCGATCTGGCCGAAGCGGTGGCGATCAACCGGGCGCGGGTGAGTGCCGCACTGGGTGTGGAGCCCGACAGGCTGCACACCCTGCATCAGGTGCATTCGGCCAGGGTTCATGTGGTGGAGGACAGCCCCACCCCCAGGGGCCTGCAGGCCGATGCGCTGGTCACCGACCGGCCCGGGCAGGCGCTGGCGGTGCTGACGGCCGATTGCCAGCCGGTTCTGCTGGCCGACAGGCAGGCCGGCGTGGCAGGGGCGGCCCATGCCGGCTGGCGCGGGGCACTGGCCGGCATTCTGGAGGCCACCCTGGACGCGATGGAGCGCCTCGGGGCGCGGCGCGAAAACATCAACGCCGCAATCGGCCCGACGATCAGCCAGCGCGCCTATGAGGTTGGCCCCGAACTGCTGGACGAGTTCCTGGCAGACGATCCCGAAAACGCCCGCTTCTTCGCCAATGGCGAGGACGGGCGCTACCTGTTCGACCTGCCCGGTTTCGGATTGTACCGGCTGCGGCGGGCCGGAGTCGCCCAGGCCGAATGGACCCGCCACTGCACCTATTGCGACGAGGAGCGGTTCTTCTCCTACCGTCGCAGCACCCACCGCCAGGAGGCCGATTACGGCCGGCTGATCTCGGCCATCCGGCTGTGATTGCGCCCCTCTGGCGCTGCCATCGGCGCATCGGCAATACCCCTCGGGATCATGGCGATTACGTGGCAGGGGCGGTGGCGAAACCGGCAGGGCATGCGACCATTCCCGCCCATGGGCAGAAAATTCTCCCGTTTTTCATTGCCTTGCCCCTTTCTCCCCCCGGCCTTCCGTCTACTCGCCACGCCGTGCCGGCCCCGTAATTTTTCAACCCCGCGCCAAACCTCCGCCCCATTGCCGAAGCACAATGCATGGGCGAGGAAAACGGCGCCCGCGTGGCGCGGCATGAGGAGCAAAGGCATGAACAGCAAACGGCGCTGGCTGCAATCGGCCATCAGGGAAGTCCGGGACGAGAACGTGAAGATGCCGTGGGCCCGCGGCCCCGGGCGGGACGGCTGGAAGGCGCGCGTTGCGCAAAGGGCCGCCGGAAAGGCCCGCAAGACCGCCTGACCGCCCGCGATTGCAGGCGCCGGCGCGATGTATCGAATGTGACCAGTGTGAAGGATTGATCCATGAAAGCGTTGCCCCAGACATCGCAGACGACCGGGCAACAGGCCTGGACCGTCAAGAGCCACATCCCCCGCCCGCCGCGACCGGCGACAAATTCTATAGTGACCCGCCGCTACGATATCCGCTGGCAGGACGCCAGCGGGGCGGAGGCCTCGAAAACCATCGTGGCGCCGGCCCTTCCGATCTTCGAACAGGCCTTCAGCGCCTTCGCCCAGGGCACGCTTATCCAGACCGCCGAAGGCCATGTCGCCGTCGAGGACCTGCAGCCGGGCGACAGGCTGGCCACCGCCGACAGCGGCAACCGCAGGCTTGTGTGGATCGGCTCGATGACGCTTTTCCCCCAGGCCGAGGCCATCGGCCTGCCCCAGGCCTTCCTCTACCGCATCAGCGACGGCAGTTTCGGGCTCGACCCTTGCGCCCCGGATCTGCTTCTCGGCCCCTCGGCGCGGATCCTTCCGGGGCTCTTCGCGGTCGATTCCTCATCGCCCCTGCACGATATCGGCGAGCTTACCGACAGCCAGTCGGTGATCCGCATCCGCCCTGTCTCACCGGTGCGGGTCTTCCACCTCGGGCTTGAGCGCCATTGCCTGCTGCGCGCCAACGGCGTGCTGGCCGAAAGCTTCCACCCCGGCGACAACCCCCGCATCCACCTCTCCAGAGAGATGTTCGTGCTCTACATGTCGCTGTTTCCGAATGTGGACAATCTCTCGGGCTTCGGCCCGCTGCGCCATCCCCGCCAGGGCTGACGCGATCAGGGGTTGCGGCTCAGCCGTTCTTCGAGAATCTCGAACGGAACCCCCGGCTCGTCCTTGGCGCAGCGGATCACCAGCGATGTCTTGACGCTGATCACGTTTTCCGCGGCGGTCAGCTCCTCGGTGAGGAAATTCTGGAAAGTGGAAAGATCCGGCGCCACGCATTTGAGGATGAAATCCACCTCGCCGTTGAGCATGTGGCATTCACGCACCAGGGGCCAGTTGCGGCAGCGTTCCTCGAAAGCGGAAAGGTCGGCCTCGGCCTGGCTCTGCAACCCGACCATGGCAAAGACCTGCACCTCGAATCCCAGTTCGCGGGCGTTCACATCGGCATGATACCCGCGGATATAGCCGCTTTCCTCGAGCGTGCGCACCCGGCGCAGGCAGGGCGGGGCGGAAATGCCCACGCGTTTGGCAAGTTCGACATTGGTCATGCGCCCATCGGCCTGGAGTTCGGCCAGAATCTTGCGGTCGATCGGGTCAAGCTTGCTGGTGGCCATGGTCTCTCTCTTGCAGGTATTGCATCTTTTACGATTCTGCATCCGGTTACGCAATAATGTTTCCGAAATGAGAAATATCCTTCTCGGACAACCCGGTTGCGCAGAACGGACGCACTGGCGGCGGCCTCTCTTCCATCGTCCCGCACCGATGTCTATATCGGGATGGTGAAATCGGAACATCAGGGGCAGAAATGGCGGAATCGAAACACAGCAGGGTTCTTATCATCGG
>JALSGY010000438.1 GCA_026982515.1 Paracoccaceae bacterium | reverse complement strand
CTGCGGGTGGGGCTTCTGGCGCTGGCAATCATGATCGGGGTGATCGGCGGGCGGGTGATCCCGGCGTTCACCCGAAACGCCATGCGCCGCGAGGGGATCGAGGAGGGGTTGCCGCTCAGCCGCCCCTGGGCCGATCGCGCGGGGCTGGTGCTCACCCTGGCCCTGCCGGCGGCGATCGCGGTCTCGGAGCCGCTGGCCGGCGTGCTGGCGATCGCGGCCGGGCTGGTGGAACTTGTCCGCATGTCCGGCTGGCGCAGCGCCTGGACCCTGCGCCAGCCGATCCTGTGGGCGCTGCATCTGCCCTTCGTCTTCCTGGCCGTGGGGCTGGTGGCACTGGGGCTGGCCTGGCTGGGCCTGGGCAGCGAGGCGGGGGCGATTCACCTTCTGGGCATCGGTGCTGTCGGCGGGATGACGGCAGCGGTCATGGGGCGGGCGATCCTCGGCCATTCGGGGCGGGCGCTGGTGGCGCCGGCACCGCTGGCGGGAACCTTCGCGCTGATCCCGCTGGCGGCGGTGCTGCGCTGGGCAGGCTCGGAGGTGGGGTCGTTGTGGTACTGGCCGCTGGTGCTTGGCTCGGGGGCGCTGTGGATCCTGGCCTTCGTGCTGTTCGTTGTGGCGCTGTGGCCGGCGATCTCGCGCCCGCGGCTGCGCAAGGAATAGAACATGCCGCCCCGGATCCGGCTTCACCTCTGTCGGAAGCAGAGGGCATGCGCGCACCCGGGCGGGCACGGATGCGTCCCCGGTTCCAGCCATTTTCCGCCCGCGCCAGCCCCTACAGCGCCTTGCCCCAGGAGGCGGCCGGGTCTTCCTCGGCAAATCGGCGCAGCGCCTCGATATCGGAAATCGCTGCGTGGTTGCGCTTGATGATCACCCCCAGGCCGCGCAGCTTGGCAAAGGCGCGAGACAGGCTCTCGGGCTTGATCCCCAGCCGCCCGGCGATCAGCACCTTGTCGTAGGGCAGGATGACGGTGCAGGCGCCGCTTTCGCCGTCGGTGAGTTCGAGCAGGAATTCCGCCACCCGTTGCGCCCCGGTCTGGGCCTTGAGATGTTCCACATCCGTCACCAGCCCGTGCAGATGCTGGAACACCGAGGCCAGTACCGACAGGCAGATTTCGGGACGTTCGCGCATCATTGCAACGAGCGCCGCCGCCGGCACCTGCAGCAGCGTGCACTCGGTGACCGCCTCGGCGCTGACGGGGTAGGGCTGGCCGCGGAAGGCCACCGCCTCGCCGAATCCCTGGCCGCGGGTGATCACGCTGACCACGGCCTCGGTGCCATTGGGCGCGATGCGGTACAGCTTGACCCAGCCGTCGGCCACGATGTGGATGGCCGAGGCCGGCTCTCCCTGCAGGAAGATCGTCTCGCCGCGTTCGAGATGCTGCCACGAGGAGGCCTCGAGCACCTCCTGCGCGGTCTCCTCGGGCAGGGAGCCGATGAGCACCGACTTGCGGACGATTTCCAGATTCTTCTCGTTGTGCTGCATGGGGCCGGTCCGGGCAGGGGCGAAGGAATCCGGTGCCGTTTCGGGGCCGCCGGATGACGCATCCCTGCCAGCCCCGCACGGCCAAGTCAATGCGCTGCCCGCCCGCTGCGCCACGGTTTG
>JALSGY010000437.1 GCA_026982515.1 Paracoccaceae bacterium | reverse complement strand
GTGAACTGCTGGACCTCGGCGTCAAGGCGGGGGTGGTGGAGAAGGCCGGCTCGTGGTTTTCCTACGGCGATGAGCGCATCGGCCAGGGGCGCGAGAACGCCAAGCAGTTCCTGAAGGACAATCCCCGCATCGCCCTGGAGATCGAAGACAAGATCCGCGCCGCCCACGGGCTCGACTTCGACCTGGAGGCCAGGATGGCGGAAATTTCCGCACCCGATGACGGGGCCGTTCTCGAAGGCTGAGCGGCAAGGCCATGCAAGGGGCCTGCCGGGCCGTGCCCTCGGATGCGGCCTTTCGCTTGCGGTGGACAGCCCCCGCCGGTGACGATAAACGGTGTGGACCTGCCCGAAACTGCCTGGAAGTCACGCACAAATGGCCAGCCTGAACGAGATACGATCCACCTTTCTGGACTATTTCAAGCGCAACGATCACGAGATCGTCCCCAGCTCGCCGCTGGTGCCGCGCAACGATCCGACGCTGATGTTCACCAACTCCGGCATGGTGCAGTTCAAGAACCTCTTCACCGGTGTCGAGCATCGCGACTACACCCGCGCTGCCACCGCGCAGAAATGCGTCCGAGCCGGTGGCAAGCACAATGATCTCGACAACGTGGGCTACACCGCCCGCCACCATACCTTCTTCGAAATGCTGGGAAATTTTTCCTTCGGCGACTATTTCAAGGAGGCGGCGATCCCCTACGCCTGGGAGCTGCTGACCAGAGAGTTCGCCATCGACCGGGATCGCCTGCTGGTCACCGTCTACCACACCGACGACGAGGCGGCACAAATCTGGAAGAAGGTGGCCGGCCTGCCCGACGAGCGCATCATCCGCATCGCCACCAATGACAATTTCTGGATGATGGGCCCCACCGGCCCCTGCGGCCCCTGCACCGAGATCTTCTATGATCATGGCCCCGAAATCCCCGGCGGCCCGCCGGGCAGCCCCGAAGAGGACGGCGATCGCTTCATCGAGATCTGGAACCTCGTCTTCATGCAGTACCAGCAGTTCGAGGACGGGCATCGCGAGGATCTGCCCAACCAGTCGATCGACACCGGCATGGGGCTGGAGCGTATCGGCGCGCTGCTGCAGGGCAAGCACGACAATTACGAAACCGATCTGTTCCGCGCCCTGATCGAGGCCTCGGCCAATGTCACCAACACCGAGCCCTACGGCCCCGGCAACGTCCATCACCGGGTGATCGCCGACCATCTGCGCGCCACCTCCTTCCTGATCGCCGACGGGGTGATGCCCTCCAACGAGGGCCGCGGCTACGTGCTGCGGCGGATCATGCGCCGGGCGATGCGCCATGCCCATCTGCTGGGGGCGCGCGAGCCGGTGATGTATCGTCTGGTGCCTGAGCTGGTGGCGCAGATGGGCCAGGCCTACCCCGAGCTGCGCCAGGGCCAGGCGCTGATCGAAGAAACCCTGAAACTGGAGGAAACCCGCTTTCAGAACACGCTGGAGAGGGGGCTGCGGCTGCTCGAAGACGAACTTTCCCGCCTGCCCGAGGGCGCGCCGCTGCCCGGCGAGGCCGCCTTCCGGCTCTATGACACCTACGGTTTTCCGCTCGATCTCACCCAGGACGCGCTGCGCGAGAAGGGCCGCACGGTGGATGTGGAGGGCTTCGAGCGGGCAATGGCCGAGCAGCGAGCCAAGGCCCGCGCCGCCTGGGCGGGTTCGGGCGAGACGGCCGATGCGCGCATCTGGTTCGAGCTGGCCGAGGAACACGGCGCCACCGAGTTTCTGGGCTACGACACCGAAAAGGCCGAAGGACAGATCCTGGCCCTGGTGCGCGACGGCAAGCGCCTCAACCGCGCGTCCCGGGGCGACAGGGTGCAGATCGTCGTCAACCAGACGCCGTTCTACGCCGAGGCCGGCGGGCAGGTGGGCGACAGCGGCACGCTGAAGACTGCCTCGGGCGAGGCACGGATCACCGACACGAAGAAGGCGGCGGGGGTGTTCATTCATTTCGCCGAGGTGACCGAGGGCGAGATCCTGCCCGGCGAGGCAGCGGAGCTGGAGGTGGATCACGCCCGCCGCGCCGCCATCCGCGCCCATCACTCGGCCACTCACCTGCTGCACGAGGCGTTGCGCGAAACCCTGGGCGAGCATGTGGCCCAGCGCGGCTCCCTCAACGCGCCCGACAGGCTGCGCTTCGATTTTTCGCACTCCAGGGCGCTGAGCGATGAGGAACTCGCCGCGATCGAGGCCAAGGTCAATGCCTTCATCCGCCAGAACACCCCGGTGGAGACGCGGATCATGACCCCCGACGATGCCCGCGCCATCGGCGCCCAGGCGCTGTTCGGGGAGAAATACGGCGACGAGGTGCGGGTGGTTTCCATGGGGCGCGCCCCCACCGGCAAGGGGCTTGACGGCAAAGCCTGGTCGATCGAGCTGTGCGGCGGCACCCACGTGAAGCAGACCGGCGACATCGGGCTGTGCGTGATCCTCGGCGACAGCGCCTCTTCGGCCGGGGTGCGGCGGATCGAGGCCCTGACCGGCGAGGTGGCGCTGTCCTATCTCACGCAATCGGCCCGGGCGCTCAACAAGGTGGCGGGCCTGCTCAAGGCGCAACCGGCCGAAGTGGCGCAGCGGGTGCGGGCGCTGATGGATGAGCGCAAGGCGCTGCAAAACGAGGTGACGCAACTGAGGCGCGAGCTGGCCATGGCCGGCGGCAGCGGTCAGGGGAATGGTGTGGAAGCAAGGAGTATCAATGGGATACCATTCGTTTCTCAGGTGCTTTCCGGGGTCTCTGGCAAGGATCTGCCATCGCTGATCGACGAGCACAAGGCGCGGCTGGGCTCGGGCGCGGTCCTGCTGGTGGCCGAGGCCGGCGGCAAGGCGGCCGTGGCGGCCGGCGTCACCGAAGACCTCACGGCCAGGATCTCGGCCGTGGACATGGTGCGCGCGGCAGTGGCAGAGCTTGGCGGCAAGGGCGGGGGCGGACGCCCCGACATGGCGCAGGGCGGGGGCAAGGACCCCTCGCGCGCCGAGGCGGCCATTGCCGCGGTGGAAAAACTTCTGGGAGGTTGAGGAAATGGGTGCACTGTGGATTGCGCATGTAAAGGTCACCGATGAGGAGGCCTACATGAAATACGCCGCCATCGCCACCGAGGCGATCGCCGAGCACGGCGGTGTGTTCCTGGCCCGCGGCGGGCGCTACGTGCAGCTGGAGGGCAACGAGCGGCCGCGCAACGTGGTGGCGCGCTTTCCGTCCATGGAGGATGCGCTGGCCTGCTACAACTCGCCCAAGTATCAGGAGGCGCTGAGATACGCCAGGGGCGCCAGCGAGCGCGATCTGATGATCCTGGAAACCAGCGACGACTGAACCGCTCCGGCCTGCTTCACAGCAGCAGATCCTCGAGGATCAGCGAGACGAACTGCGCCTTGCCAGAGACGCCGGCCTTGCGGTAGAGCGCGGTGCTTTGCGCGCGCACCGTGCCCTCGCGGGTGCCGCGCAGCTCGGCGATCTCGCTCAGGGACATGCCCTTGAGCAGGAACCACGCCACTTCGGTTTCCGCCGGGCTGAGGCCCATCTCCTTGAACCGTCTCTGGACCTCTTCGGTAAACTGCCCGGCAAGCAGGCGGCGGGACGAGGTGGCGCGGTCGATCTCGCGCCGGGCCGTCAGGGCAAGCGACACCCCCAGGACCGCCCCGAAGATCAGCCCCGCCACCGCGGCAAGTTCGATGAACTCACGCCACTCCCAGCGGATCGGCAGATCGGGCAGGCCGAAGACCGAGGCGATGATTCCCCACAGGAAATAGAAACCGCCGATGCTTTGGATGACGACCAGTATCCAGACGAGCGCAGGGTGTTTGATCATGTCACGGGCCTGCCGGCAGCATGTTCAGGGAGGTTATCTATTACCCTGTTTCAGCCGCCCGGGCCACTGCCCATGATGTTGTTGCCGCGTTTCATCAGATTGTTGCCGGGGCTGGAGCCGGAATTGCCGGGCTCCTTC
This sequence comes from Paracoccaceae bacterium, assembly GCA_026982515.1. Taxonomy (GTDB): domain Bacteria; phylum Pseudomonadota; class Alphaproteobacteria; order Rhodobacterales; family Rhodobacteraceae; genus S012-89. The sequence goes on along the minus strand of JALSGY010000437.1, from coordinate 7,313 downwards.
CGGATGCCATCGAGGGCATCGTCAAGGATGCGGTTCATGTCCTGCAGGTTCCGGGGCGTCCCGGAATCCATCCCCGGAGCGTTGCCCCCTTCGGGCAGGTTGAACCGGCGGTCGCGCAGGATCTCGCCGCTGCGACGGGTGAGAACCGTCTCGCGCAGGTATTCGCCGTTGGACGAAAGGATCAGGATCCGTCCCAGCCAGGTGCGCTTGATCTCGGTAATCGCATAGCCTTCCGCTTCAAGCCGCTCGATCAGGGGCATCACCACTTCCGGCGCCACATGAGCCGGCAGGGCGATCTCCTCCTGGGCCTGCAGCGGCACAAGAGAAAGCAGCAGCACGAGCAGGGCGCCTGGCAGGATGGCTTTCATGTCGCTTCTCCAGAAGGTGTCTTCCCCCTGTGGCGCCGCGCCAGGATATGCCGCGGCGCCACCCTTTTCATTCTACTTTTGCATGGGGCTCATGCAAGGGCCGTCAGTTCCCGCCCATGCCGCCGCCGTTGCCGCCGCCGTTGCCGCCGCCCATGCCGCCGCCGTTGCCGCCGCCGTTGCCGCCGCCGCCCATGCCCATCTGCGGCTTCGAGGCGCGGATATCGTCAGCCAGGCCCAGCGCGGCATCGCTCATGCCCCCTTCCGGCGGGGTTACCTCGCCGCCACCCCATTCGCGCATGCTCAGCATGTTGCGGACCATGGCGGGAAGTTCCTCAATGAAGGCCCGCCGCTCTTCCATCGTCATGTCCTTCAACTGGGCGAAGAGTTCGGCAATCTCTTCCTCCGTCAGATAGGTCAGGTCGATCTCGCTGAAGGGCACGAGTTCACCGGTGATCGGATGGACTACCATCTGATCGATCGGATGCGGGTCTTCCGAAGTTTCCTGGGCAAGAGCCGCGCCCGCGCCGAGAGCAAGGATTGCGGTTGTGGTTACAAGGATGTTCTTCATGTTTCTGTTCCTCTTGTGTCCATGGTTTGTCGTTGCGTGATGCAGAGTTCTTGCAGCCGACAGTTGAAGTCAGCCGGGCGCAATGCCCGTGCCGTGAACCGATAAAGCAGCCCGGAGACCGGCCCGATATTGGGCAAACAGCGGGTTTGAGGGGATTTAAGCGTTTCGCATATGCGTTCAGGAGGCGTTTTTTGCCGCCCTCTTGCGCTCATGCGGGTTCAGGTGGCGCTTGCGCAGGCGAATCGCCTTCGGCGTCACCTCCACCAGCTCGTCATCGTTGATCCAGGCGATGGCCTGTTCCAGGCTCATACGCACCGGCGGGGTCAGCCGCACCGCCTCGTCCGAGCCGGCGGCGCGGATGTTGGTCAGCTTCTTGCCCTTGAGCGGGTTCACCTCCAGGTCGTTTTCGCGGGAATGTTCGCCGATGATCATGCCCTGATAGACCTGCTCCTGCGGGCCGATGAACAGCCGCCCGCGCTCTTCGAGGTTCCACAGCGCATAGGCTACCGACACACCGTTCTCCATCGAGATCAGCACGCCCGCGCGCCGCCCCGCGATCGGCCCCTTCCAGGGCGCCCAGCCATGGAATACGCGGTTGAGCACCCCGGTGCCGCGGGTATCGGTGAGAAATTCGCCATGGTAGCCGATCAGCCCGCGCGAGGGCACATGGGCGATGAGGCGCGTCTTGCCGGCCCCGGCGGGGCGCATCTCCAGCAGCTCGCCCTTGCGCGGGCCGGTGATCTTCTCGATCACCGCGCCGGCAAACTCGTCGTCCACGTCGATGGTGACTTCCTCGATCGGCTCCAGCTTCTGCCCGTCCTCCTCGCGCACCAGCACCTGCGGGCGCGAGATGGAAAGCTCAAAGCCTTCGCGGCGCATGTTCTCGATCAGGACGCCCATCTGCAGCTCACCGCGCCCGGCTACTTCGAAAGCCTCGCCACCGGGGGTATCGCTGACCCGGATCGCCACGTTGGATTCGGCCTCGCGCATCAGCCGCTCGCGGATCACCCGGCTTTGCACATGCTTGCCGTCGCGGCCCGCCAGCGGGCTGTCATTGATGCCGAAGGTCACGGAAATCGTCGGCGGGTCGATCGGCTGGGCGGGCAGGGGCTCTTCCACCTCCAGCGCGCAGATGGTGTCCGAGACGGTGGCCCTGCTCATGCCCGAAAGGGTCACGATATCGCCGGCCACGGCCTCGTCGATCTCCTGCATGGCAAGGCCGCGGAAGGCCTGGACCCTGGAGACGCGGAACCGTTCGACCGGCTCGCCCAGGCGCGACAGCGCCTGGACCGTGGCCCCCACCTTCAGCCGCCCCGATTCCACCCGCCCGGTCAGGATGCGGCCCAGATACGGATCGGCCCCCAGGGTGGTGGCGAGCATGCGGAAGGGCTCTTCGGCACGGGCCTGCTGGCGCGGGGCGGGCACGTGGTTGACGATCAGGTTGAACAGCGCCGAGAGGTCCTTGCGCGGCCCGTCAAGCCCGGCATCGGCCCAGCCGGCGCGGCCCGAGGCGTAGAGATGGGGGAAATCGAGCTGGTCGTCGTCGGCATCGAGCGCCGCGAACAGATCAAAGACCTCGTTCAGCGCGCGATCGGGTTCGGCGTCGGGCTTGTCCACCTTGTTGAGCACCACGATCGGCCGCAGCCCCAGCGCCAGCGCCTTGGCGGTGACGAACTTGGTCTGCGGCATCGGCCCTTCGGCCGCGTCCACCAGCAGCACCACCCCATCGACCATGGAGAGGATCCGCTCCACCTCGCCGCCGAAATCGGCGTGGCCGGGGGTGTCCACGATGTTGATGCGCGTGCCCTTCCATTCCACCGAGGTGGCCTTGGCGAGAATCGTGATCCCGCGCTCGCGTTCCAGATCGTTGCTGTCCATCGCGCGCTCGGCCACCGCTTGGCCGGCGCGGAAGGCGCCGGATTGCTTCAGCAGTTCGTCCACCAGCGTCGTCTTGCCGTGGTCCACATGTGCGATGATCGCGATGTTGCGCAGGTCCATTGGGGTGCCTTTTGAGGGAATCGAGCCGCCCCTATACCGCAAGCGGCGGGAATGGCCAGAGATATTCTGAATCTGGTGCGCGTTTGCCGCAAATGAAAGGGCGCGGAAGCACCGCGCCCTGTCTGCCCGTACCTGCTGGCGCTCAGGGGATGATGCGCGTGTACTTCGTGCCCTCGATCGTGGCGCCGACGATCAGCCCGGCCTGCCCGAAGACGACCGCCACCACCGGCTTGAGCACGGTGAGCGTCTCGGCGGTGATGTTCTCGCCCCGGGTGTTGAGCACGTATTCCAGATCCGCCCCCGCGGTCCAGCCCGGCGAGTTGCGGAAATCGGCCAGAGCCTCCTGTGTCATGAAGAACAGCACGTGCGAATATTGCTGCGCCCCGATCTGCAGGCCGAAACTGGCCTGGGCGGCGGCGTAGTAATCCACCGTCACGCCCCCCACCCGCAGCGCCCCGCGCCCGTAGGCGCCGCCGAAGCCGAAGCCCGCCTCGGTAACCAGCGGCATCACCAGCATGCCGGCCGCCTTTTCCGCCAGGTCGCGGGTGCCGGGGTAGTTTTCGTAAAGATAGCTCAGCGTCCGGTCGACGCGCGCGTCGATGGTGGCCGCGCCATTGCCGCCGTAGCTGTTGTTGCAGGCCGCGATCAGCAGCATGGAACTGCCGCTGCCCGCGATCATCGCCCGCCGGGAAATCTTGCTCATGGCTGTGCCCTTCGTGCCGGTTGCCTCGCGCGCGGCTTATCGCGCCGCTCGGCACAATGTATAGTGTATTGCCGCGCTCCTGTCACCAGCGATGCGAAGGGCGGCAAGGTTTCGCCGCCCGTGCGGCCCGGCCCTCAGCCGCCGCCCGCGCGCCCCTGCAGAAGCCGCGCCGCGCGGGGGGCGAAATAGGTGAGGATGCCATCGCAGCCGGCCCGCTTGAAGGCCAGCAGGCTTTCCATCATCACCTTTTCGCCATCCAGCCAGCCGCGCTCGGCAGCGCCGCTCAGCATCGCATATTCGCCCGAGACCTGATAGGCGAAGGTGGGCGCGCCGAACTCGTCCTTCACCCGACGGCAGATGTCGAGGTAGGGCATGCCCGGCTTGATCATCACCATGTCGGCCCCTTCCGAGAGGTCGCGCTCCACCAGGCGCAGGGCCTCGTCGGAATTGGCCGGATCCATCTGATAGGTGTTCTTGTCGCCCTTCAGCGCCCCGGAGGCGCCGACCGCATCGCGAAACGGGCCGTAGAAGGACGAGGCGTATTTCGCCGCGTAGGACATGATGGTCACGTGGTGGTGGCCGGCCGCCTCGAGGGCCCGGCGCATGGCGCCGATGCGCCCGTCCATCATGTCGGACGGGCCGATGATGTCGGCCCCCGCCTCGGCCTGGGCCAGGGTCATCTTCACCAGCGCCTCGACGGTTTCGTCATTGACGATCTCGCCGTCCACCACGAAACCGTCATGTCCGTTGATGTTGTAGGGATCGAGCGCCACGTCCGTCATCACCGCGATCTGCGGCACCTCGGCCTTGATCGCCCGGATCGCCCGGTTGACGAGGTTCTCCGGGTCCCAGGCGGCGGCGCAGTCTTCGGTCTTCAGCTCGGGCTCGATATGGGGAAACAGGCAGACGGCGGGAATGCCCAGATCTGCCGCCTCGGCCACCCTGGCCACCAGCCGGTCGATGGTCAGCCGCTCGACCCCCGGCATGGAAGGGATCGGCGTTGCCGCATCGCGGCCCTCGCGCACGAAGAGCGGCCAGATCAGATCGTCGGTGGCAAGCAGGTTTTCCCGCTGCAGCCCGCGCAGGGCGGCAGTGCGGCGCATCCGGCGGAAACGGGCGGCGGGATAGGGGGCTACGGTTCGGGGCATCTGTGTCGTTCCTTTGTCACACAGCAACCGCTTGGCACGGTTTGATGTCCATCTCAAGGGTGGGAATCGGCGCCGCGGCCTTCTAGTGTCGCCGCGCGCAGGATGAGGAGGCTCGGAAATTGGGTTGGTATGAAGCCGTGTTTGAAGTGATCGACATGCGGTCGTTTTCCAACCTGTGGTACTGGATCGGGCTGGCGGTGGTGTGGTCCTCGGCCAGCCATTGGGTGCTGGGGGTTCCCTACGACATGGTGCTGCGCGCCCGCCGTCGCGGCGGAGAGGCCGAACGTGACCTCGAGGATCTGGTGCGAATCAACGTCAACCGGCTGCTTTACATCGTCCAGCTCACCGGGGTGTGGCTGCTGGCGCTGGGCAGCGCGGTGCTCAGCGCCCTGGCGGTGCTCGGCTTCTGGTACGGGGTGGAGTTCGCCCAGGCCGTCTTTCTGATCCTCTTCCCGCTGTCGCTGGTGGGGCTGATGTCGATCTCCACCGCCAGTCGCATCCGCAGCGAGGGTGCCACCGGTGCGCATCTGCACCGCCGGCTGTTTCGCCACCGCCTGCTGACCCAGGTGGTGGGGATGGTCTCGGTTTTCCTCACCGCCATGTGGGGGATGTATCAGAACCTCGTCGTCGGCCCCTTTGGCGGTTGACATGGCAACCGGGCGCTATAGGTCAGCACCCCATGCCCGACCGGATGCACATAACCGTTGGCGGCGCCCCCGAGGGCCATGACGCGCGCCTTCTGCTGGCCGAGCTGGAGAAATCCGGCCGCCCGGTGATCCACGTGGCGCGCGACGACAAGCGCCTGGAGGCCATGCGCGCCGCGCTTGCCTTCTTCGCCCCCGACCTGCCGGTGATGAGCTTCCCCGCCTGGGACTGCCTGCCCTTTGACCGGCTCTCGCCCAATGCCGATGTCTCGGCAACCCGCATGGCCACCCTGGCCGCGCTGGCCCGCGGGGCGGGCGGGCGCTTCGTGCTGCTGACCACGCTGAACGCGATCACCCAGCGGGTGCCGGCGCGCGAGGTACTGCGCAGCTCCTCCTTCAGGGCCCGGGTAGGCCAGCGCATCGACGAGGCGGGCTTGCGTTCCTTCCTGGCCCGGATGGGCTTTTCCCCGGCCCCCACGGTGCTGGAGCCGGGGGATTACGCGGTGCGCGGCGGCATCATCGACATCTATCCTCCGGGGCAGCAGGGGCCGGTGCGGCTCGATCTGTTCGGCGACGTGCTGGACGGGGCGCGCCGCTTCGATCCGGCTACCCAGCGCACCACCGAAAAGCTGCAGGAGGTGGAGCTGGCGCCGGTTTCGGAGGTGATCCTCGACGAGGCGGCAATCACCCGCTTCCGCCAGAACTACCGGATCGAATTCGGCGCCGCCGGTACCGACGATCCGCTTTACGAGGCGGTCAGCGCCGGGCGCAAGCACCAGGGGATGGAGCACTGGCTGCCCTTCTTCCACGAGCGCCTCGAAACCCTGTTCGACTACCTGCCCGAGGCCACCACCTGCCTTGACGACCAGCTCACCGCCGCGCGTCTGGCGCGCTGGGAAAGCGTCGAGGACCAGTACGAAAACCGCCGCCACGCGCTGGAACGCAAGATGCGCCTCGACAGCGTCTACAAGCCCTGCCCGCCGGGGCTTCTCTACCTCGACGATGCCGCCTGGGGGCAGGCGGTGGCGGGGCGCCGGGTTCTGGCCTTCCATCCTCTGGCGCAACCCCCGGGCCCGGGCGTGGTGGATGCCGGCGGGCGCATCGGGCGAAACTTCTCGCCCGAACGCCAGCTCGAAGGGGTGAACCTGTTTGCCGCGCTGTGCGATCATATCGAGGCCCGGCGCGCCGAGGGCCAGGTGGTGGTGGCCAGCTACTCGGAAGGCGCGCGCGAGCGCCTCGAGGGGCTGCTGCACGACCAGGGCCTGAATGACACCACCCCGATCGCCGATTTCCGCGACGTGCCCGAGGGCCGGGGCGGGGTGTTCCTTGCGGTCTGGGCCCTCGAGCACGGCTTCGAGGGCAAGGGGCTGACGGTGATCTCCGAGCAGGACGTGCTGGGCGAACGGCTGATCCGCGCCCCCCGCCGCAAGCGCCGGGCCGACGATTTCCTGACCGAGGCCCAGAGCCTCTCGCCCGGCGATCTGGTGGTGCATGTGGATCACGGGGTGGGCCGCTACCTCGGCCTTGAGGTGATCACCGCCCTGGGCGCGCCACATGAATGCCTGGCGCTGGAATATGCCGGCGGAGACAGGCTCTACCTGCCGGTGGAAAACATCGAGCTGCTCAGCCGTTTCGGCCAGGAGGAGGGGCTTCTCGACAAGCTGGGCGGGGGTGCCTGGCAGGCTCGCAAGGCGCGGCTGAAGGAGCGCATCCGCGAAATGGCTGACCGGCTGATCCGGGTCGCGGCCGAGCGGGTGCTGCGCAGCGCCCCCATCCTCGAGCCGCCCCAGGGCATGTGGGAGGCCTTCTGCGCCCGCTTTCCCTGGCAGGAGACGGACGATCAGCTGAAGGCGATCGATGAGGTGCTGGAGGACCTCGCCGCCG
>JALSGY010000436.1 GCA_026982515.1 Paracoccaceae bacterium | reverse complement strand
CGCAACGGGGCAAGCGGCATCAGGTAGGCCTCGGGCGTCGCGCCCGCTTCAGTCCCGGCCAGCACGATCGCGTCGATGGTGCTGCCGTCGCCTGCCATGAGGGTGAGCCGCCCGTCCGCCCGAAGTGCCGTGCCGGGGGTGCCGACCTCGGAGCCGGGGGCAACGCTCAGCGCCCCGTCCGGCCCCGCTGCGCACACCAGCAACCGCAGGCTCGCGGCGCCGGCGCGCAAGCGGTAGACATCGTCAAGCAGCAGCCGCCCGGCGCCCGCCACCGGATCGCCGCGGTTGACGCCGTCGACAACCCGGACATCCTCTGCCCGGTGGACGGGCAGCAGGAAGGCGGGGGCCTCGGCGGTGGGCAGTTCCTGGTTCATCGGTGGCTTTCGCATGGAAGCGGCTGGGAAGCGACGATAGACAAGGGCGCACGGCGGGTCAAAACCTTGCATCGGAGCGGGGCGGATCGGCGGTGGTTGTTTCCCGATTCGCGACAGCTGTCCGCAATCACGAATATTATCCGCAGATTGCGAACCAATCCTTGCCCGCATCATCGGTTTGCAGCCCGGCGCGGCTTGGGCCATGTTCGGCACGAACAAGGATGGAGGACAACATGGATCTGGGTATTTCGGGAAAGAAGGCGATCGTCTGCGCCTCGTCGAAGGGGCTGGGGCTGGGCTGTGCCCGGGCGCTTGCCGCCGAAGGGGTCGATCTGGTGATGAATGCCCGCGGCGCCGAGGCGCTGGAGGCAGCGGCCGAGGCCATTCGCCGCGATTTCGGCGTGAGCGTGACGGCGGTGGCGGGGGATATCACCACCGAGGAGGGGCGGGCTGCCGTGCTGGAGGCGGCGGGCGAGGTTGACATTCTCGTCAACAACGCCGGCGGGCCGCCCCCGGGGATGTGGAGCGACTGGACGCGCGAGGATTTCATCAAGGCGCTGGATGCCAACATGCTGGCCCCGATCGCGATGATGCAGGCGGTGCTGCCGGGGATGATGGGGCGTCACTGGGGGCGGGTGGTGAACATCACCAGCCAGTCGGTCAAGGCGCCGATCCCGGTGCTGGGGCTGTCGAACGCGGCGCGTGCCGGGCTGACCGGCTTCGTTGCCGGCACCTCGCGGCAGGTGGCCCCGGAAGGGGTGACCATCAACAACCTGCTGCCGGGGATCCATGCCACCGAACGGGCGGATGCGCTGGATGCCGGGGTGTCCAAGGCCGAGGGCATCTCGATCGAGGAGGCGCGCAAGCGCCGCCAGGCGACGATCCCGGCGCGCCGCTACGGCACGATCGAGGAATTCGGCGCGGCCTGTGCCTTCCTGTGTTCGCAATGGGCGGGCTACATCGTGGGCCAGAATGTGCTGCTCGATGGCGGGGCGGTGAACGCGACGATGTAGCGGTGGCACTTGTCGGGGCGAGATGGCGCTGCTATCTCGCAAAAGTCCGATGGTTTTGATCGGGAAATATGAGCGAGGCAGGTTTGAAAACCCCGACGCCAAGGCTGGAAGTCCGCAACGTGACGCGCCGTTTCGAGGGGCGGGCGGTGGTGGACGATGTCTCGCTGCAGGTCATGCCCGGACAGGTGACCTGCCTGCTCGGCCCTTCGGGCTGCGGCAAGTC
>JALSGY010000435.1 GCA_026982515.1 Paracoccaceae bacterium | reverse complement strand
CTTCGGGCTGGCCCTGTCGGCCCCGCTGGCCCTCTTCGCCGCCTGGCCGCGGATGACCGCCTGGCTGGAGAGGGTGAGACAGCGCTTTACCGGTATGCGCTGGATTCTCGGCGCGGTCTTCGTGCTGCTGGGGCTGTGGTCCATCTGGTTCGGTCTTTACGTGGATCCGGCCGACTGGACCTTCAGTTAGGATCCGCGCCGGCGACGGTGGGTCAGAGGGCCGGGGCCGCCAGTTCTCTTTTCGTTCTCACTTTCCGGTTGGCGAGTGCCGCCCCATGCACTATCTATCAGACGTTCCATCCGGGAGCCCTCATGGCAGAGCTGAAGAAAATCGAGGTGCGCGGCGCGCGCGAGCACAACCTCAAGAACATCGACATCGACATCCCGCGCGACCGTCTGGTGGTGATCACCGGCCTGTCGGGCTCGGGCAAGTCGAGCCTGGCCTTCGACACCATCTATGCCGAGGGCCAGCGCCGCTATGTGGAAAGTCTCTCGGCCTATGCCCGGCAGTTCCTCAACATGATGGAAAAGCCCGACGTGGACCATATCACCGGGCTGTCCCCGGCGATTTCCATCGAGCAGAAGACCACCTCCAAGAACCCCCGCTCCACCGTCGGCACGGTGACCGAGATATACGACTACCTGCGCCTGCTGTTCGCCCGCGCCGGCACCCCCTACAGCCCCGCCACCGGCAAGCCGATCGTCGCAAGCCAGGTGCAGGACATGGTGGACCGCATAATGGCCCTGCCCGAGGGCACGCGGGCCTATCTGCTGGCCCCGATCGTGCGCGATCGCAAGGGCGAGTACCGCAAGGAAATTCAGGAGCTGCGAAAGCAGGGCTTCCAGCGCCTCAAGATCGACGGCGCCTTTTACGAGATCGAGGACGCCCCGGCGCTCGACAAGAAATTCCGCCACGACATCGACGTGGTGGTGGACCGCATCGTGGTGCGCGAGGGGCTGGAGACGCGCCTGGCCGACAGCCTGCGCACGGCGCTGGATCTGGCCGACGGCATCGCCATCCTCGAGACCGCGCCGCGCGAAGGCGAGGGCGAGCCCGAGCGCATCACCTTCTCGGAAAAATTCGCCTGCCCGGTCTCGGGTTTCACCATTTCCGAAATCGAGCCACGCCTGTTTTCCTTCAACGCCCCCTTCGGTGCCTGCCCGGAATGCGACGGGCTGGGGGTGGAACTGTTCTTCGACGAAAACCTCGTGGTCCCCGACAAGACGCTGCCGATCTACGAGGGCGCCCTGGCCCCCTGGCGCAAGGGCAAGTCGCCCTATTTCCGCCAGACGATCGAGGCGATGGCCCGCCACTACGGCTTTGACCGCAACACCCGTTGGAAAGACCTGCCCGAGGATGTGCAGCAGGTGTTCCTCTACGGCTCGGGCGACGAGGAAATCCGCTTTCGCTACGACGACGGCGGGCGGGTCTATGAGGTCACGCGCGCATTCGAAGGCGTGATCCCCAATATGGAGCGCCGCTATCGCGAGACCGACAGCGCCTGGGTGCGCGAGGAGTTCGAACGCTACCAGAACAACCGCCCCTGCGGGGCCTGCGGCGGCCACCGGCTGCGCGCCGAGGCGCTGGCGGTGAAGATCGCCGGGCTGCATA
>JALSGY010000434.1 GCA_026982515.1 Paracoccaceae bacterium | reverse complement strand
TGCAGCACCCCGGTGGAGCCATGCACCATGGTGACCCGATAGCCGGTCTCGGCGCGGAAGGCCTCGCCCAGCTGGCGCGCGGTGGTCAGGAAATTGGCGGCCACCGCCACCATCACCTCCCCCGCCGCGGCCGGCGCCCCGGCCCCGGCCATCAGGCCAAGGGCGCACAACAGGCCGGTGATATGGCGAAGAAACCGCTGCATTGCGCGACAATAGGCCGTGCGGGCGGCCACATTGCAAGGGGCAATCGGCCGCAAGCGCCGGCCGGGGCCCGGTGCGGCCCCTTCAGCCCTTGCGTTCAGCCGCCGCGGGCACCCCGAGCCGGGCCAGCGCCCGCGCCGCGCGTTCGCGCGCGCGCGCCTCGCCGTCCTCGCGCACCGGGCCAAAACCGCGGATCTCGCCGGCCGCGGCGAGGATCTCCCGGCAAATGGCGGCGTTTTCCCTGCTCCAGCACCGCGCCACCTCGTCCATCAGGCCAAGATACCACGCGCGCAGCGCCTCCTCCTGACGGCGCCGGCCGCTCAGACGCAGCGGATCGGCCCAGGTGCCGCGCAGGTGGCGCATTTTCGCAAGCAACACCATCGCCCGCCGCAGCCACGGCCCGAAGGCCCGCTTGCGCGGCCGGCCCCGGCTGTCGCGCCCGCCGGGCAGGAAGGGCGGCGCCATGTGGTAGCGGATGGTGAAGGGGCCCTCGAACTGCGCCTTCAGCCGTTCCTCGAAGCCGGTTTCGGTGAACAGCCGGGCGATTTCGTATTCATCCTTCACCGCCATCAGCCGGAACAGCCCGCGCGCGGCCTCCGCCACTGGCCTCGGCCCGGCCCCGGCCGGCAGGGCGGCGCGGAAAGCCTCCAGATGGCGGCGGAACTCGCCGGCCAGGGCGGCATTCTGATACTGCTCCAGATGGGCGGCGTAGCGCCCGATCAGGGCCTCGGGGCTGTCGTCGCGAGGGGGCTCGGCCCCGAGGGCGGGCGCCAGGAGTTCGGGGCGGGCGGCAAGGATGCGCCCGAAATCGAAGGCGCGCAGGTTGCGCTCCACCGCCGCGCCGTTGAGCACGATCGCCTCCTTCAGCGCATCCTCGCCCAGCGGCACCAGCCCCGCCTGCCAGGCCAGCCCCAGCATCAGGACATTGGCGTGGATGGCATCGCCCAGCAGCTTCTCGGCCGCCTCGCCCGCATCGACCGCGGCCACCAGCCCCTCGCCCAGCGCCGCGCGCAATGCCGCCTCGCGCTCGGCGGCGCGCAGATCGGCATCGCGGTCGAGCACCAGATCGCCGGTGGGGATCTCGGCGAGATTGAGCACCATCCGCGTGCCCGGCCGGTAATGCGCCGAGGCCGCCGGCGAGGAGGCGACCACCAGATCGCAGCCGATCACCGCATCGGCCGCCCCCTGCTCGATGCGCACCTGGTTGACATCGCCGGGCCGGGCGGCCAGGCGCACGTGGCTGAGCACGGTGCCGAACTTCTGCGCGAAACCGGTGAAGTCGAGCACGCTCGCCCCCCGCCCCTCCAGATGCGCGGCCATGGTGATCAGCGCCCCCACCGTCACTACCCCGGTGCCGCCCACCCCGGTGACCAGCAGGTTGCGGGGCCGATCGAGCGGGGCGAATTCGGGGCGTTC
>JALSGY010000433.1 GCA_026982515.1 Paracoccaceae bacterium | reverse complement strand
TACCATCATCCAGGCGACATCGCCCTTGTCCATGATCGGTTCGGCAGCCTCCTGGGCCACCACGGGAAGGGCCAGCGCCGAGATCGTGGCAGCCAGGCCGGCGGTTTTCATCAGGCTTTTCATTGTCTCTCTCACTTTTTCGGGCTTGCGCGGCTTCACAGCGCGTCTTCGTTGGTTTCGCCGGTGCGGACGCGCACGGCGCTTTCCACGTCGAGAACGAAAATCTTGCCGTCACCGATCTTGCCGGTTCTGGCGGTGTTCACGATGGCTTCGGTGACCTGCTCGACCATCGAGTCCGGAACGGCGATCTCGATCTTTACCTTGGGCACGAAATTCACCGTGTATTCGGCGCCCCGGTAGATTTCGGTATGCCCCGACTGCGATCCGAAACCCTTGATTTCGGTTACCATCATCCCGCGCACGCCGATCGCGGTGAGCGCTTCGCGCACCTCGTCCAGCTTGAACGGCTTGATTGCTGCAATGATCAGTTTCACGTCATTCCCCTCCGGTTGGCAGGTGCCCCTGCGGGATTCCACACAGGGCAGGAAGCGCACAGAAGAAGGGAGTCTCAAGAAAACAGCCGGCGAAATCCGGCCGGGCGCAGGGCGAATTGCACATTTTTTGCACAAATTGCATCGATTGCCTGATTATTGGGCAGCATGAAAAGCATAATGTGAGTTGCGGCGGCTCCACATTCCCGGCACGACCGCTTATCTAGTCTCAAACGAGCAGGTATCGGAAACCGGAAGCATGAGCGGAAACGGAAAGAAGCGCCCCCCTCTGGTGGCGGACAGGCGCTATCCGAAAAAACCCGCGGCCAGGCAGCCCAGGGCGGAAAAGCCGAAGGCCGCGGCACCGGCATCCGGCGGCCGCCCGCGGGCCTCGCAGCCCAAGCCCAAGGCGGCGCAGGCCGGCCAGGCAGCAGCGCGGCGCAAGGCCGGGCGCGGGCGAAGGCGCAATTTCCTGGTGGCAGCCCTCATCGGCCTGGTGCGCTGGAGCGCGGTGCTGCTGTGGCGCCTGATCTGGCGCGGCGCTGCGGTGGCGGCGATCATCGTCGGGCTGGCGGTCATGTATACCTACACCACCCTTCCCCCGATGAGCGAACTGCTTGACGCCCGGGTGCGCGGCTCTGTCACGCTGCTTGACCGCAACGGCGAAGTCTTCGCCTGGCGCGGAGAGCAGTTCGGCGGCCAGATCACCGCCGATACCGTCTCGCCACACCTCAGGAACGCGATCATCGCCACGGAAGACAAGCGCTTCTACCAGCATCTGGGAATCAGCCCCCGCGGCATCGCCTCGGCGATCCGCATCAACCTCGAGGCGGGCCGCGGGCCGCTTTCGGGCAACGGCGGCTCCACCATCACCCAGCAGACGGCAAAGCTTCTGTGCATCGGGGTGAAGTTCGACCCCGCGAAATGGGAATCGGAAGCCGCCTACGAGGCCGACTGCCGCGAAAGCTCCCTTTGGCGCAAGATGAAGGAAGCGGTCTATGCCCTGGCCATGGAGGCCAAGTATTCGAAGGACGAGATCCTGACGATCTACCTCAACCGCGCCTACCTGGGCGCCGGCACCCGCGGCTTCGAGGCCGCCAGCCAGCGCTATTTCGGCAAGTCCGCCAGCCAGCTCTCGCCGGCCGAGGCGGCCATGCTGGCGGGATTGCTCAAGGCGCCTTCGAAATATGCGCCCACCGCCAACCTGCAGCGTTCGCGCGACCGCGCCAACCTGATCATCGGGCTGATGGAAGAGCAGGGCTATCTGACCCCGCAAGAGGCCGAAGAGGCCCGCACCAACCCGGCACAGCTGTCGATGGCGGCACAGGCGCGCGCGGGGGGCTATTTCGCCGACTGGGTGATGGAAAGCGGGCCGTCCTTCTTCACCAGCGCCACCACCGAAGACGTGATCATCCGCACCACCTTCGACCCGAAGATCCAGGCCGCCGCCGAGGAAGCCCTGCAGAAGGTGATCGAGGAGCGCCTCGGAGAGGACAGCGAAGTGCAGGCGGCGATCGTGGTGATGTCCGCCGACGGGGCGGTGCGGGCCATGGTCGGCGGGCGCAAGTTCAAGGGGGTGGCCGGCCAGTTCAACCGCGCTATCCAGGCCCGCCGCCAGACCGGCTCGGCCTTCAAGCCCTTCGTCTACGCCGCGGCCCTCGATCTGGGCTACCGTTATGACGACGTGGTGATGGACGCCCCGATCACCCTCGAGATCCCCGGCTCCGGCCCGTGGTCGCCAAAGAACTACACCGGCAAGTTCAAGGGCCCCGTCACCCTGACCTACGCGATGAAATACTCGCTGAACACCCCGGCGGTGCGGGTCTCCGAAACCGTCGGGCGCGAGGCCGTGCGGCAGGTGGCAACCGGCTTCGGGCTGAACCCGGAGTTTCTTGCCGATGGCCCGGCAATCGCGCTGGGGGCCTCCGAATCGACCCTGCTGGAGATGACCAGCGCCTATGCCGGCATCCTCAACGGCGGCTCCAGCGTGCGCCCCTACGGGCTGCTGGAGTTGCGCATCCAGGGCGACGAGGAACCGCTGATGGGACAGGCCGGCGGGATCGGCGAGCGGGTCGTCACAACCACCACCACCCAGCAGCTGATCTACATGATGAACCAGGTGGTGGAGGGCGGCACCGCCAAGCGTGCCAGGCTGCCCGACCGCGAGGTCGCGGCCAAGACCGGCACCACCCAGGGCGCGCGCGATGCCTGGCTGCTGGGCTTCACCGCCGATTACGTGGCCGGCGTGTGGATGGGCAACGACGACAACTCGCCCACCGCCAACCGCATGACCGGCGGCAGCCTGCCCGCCGAGATCTGGCGCGAGACCATGCTCAGGGTGCATGAGGGCCTGCCCCCCAAGCCCCTGCCGATGATCCGCCCGGCCGAGCCGCCGGTTGTGCGCCTGACCGCCGAGCAGGCGGCGGCGCTGGAGGCCAGCGGCGATGAATTCGGCATCCTCACCAACGAACAGCTGGCCATGCTCTTCGCCCCGCCCGAAGACACCGGCCGGCGCGGAGGAGGTGCCAACGTGGCCGAACGGATCCTGCAGGATGTCCTGGGCGGGATATTCGGGCAGCGCAACCGCTAGCCGGCCCGGCGCAGATCCTCGATCAGCAGGTCGAGTTTCCCGCGGCGCTTGTCGAGCATGGCGCCGATCTCGGTCTTCTCGGCTTTCAGCAGGCTGATACCCTCGATCAGCATGTCGAAGAACAGGCTCCTGCCGGAAATGTCCGAGACCATGAAAGTCACCTCGAAGGGCGGTTCGCCGCGCAGAACGGCAGTGGTCTTCACCTCGAAGAAGGATTTCAGCGGCCGGGCGCTCTGGACGATGATCCTGCCGCCGATGAACTCGCGAAAACGCTTGCCGTACTTGCGCGCCATGTAGCCCCGGAAGGCCGCCGTGAAGGCCTTCATCTGCGCCTTGCTGGCGGTGCGGGCAGGCGGGCCGAGGATGGTGCGGGCAATGCCGGAGACATAGGCGTAACGGGCGAAGATCTGCTCGAAATCCGCATACATCGCCCTTTCCGGCTTGCCGGAGTTGATCACCGCGTTGATCTCGGCCACCAGCCTGTCGATCAGGGCGCGGGCCTCTTCGGTGGTGAGCGCCAGCGCCGGCCCCGGAACGGCCAGGGCAAGGCCCGCCGCCGAAAGTCCGGCCAGCAGCTTGCGGCGGGGCAGATCACTCGGAAAGGATGTCATCGTAAAGCCCTTCATAGATGTCGTCCTGCGCCTTCACCTCCACGCCCAACTGGAAGCGTCGGTTTTCGAGATACAGCAGGCGAGACTGCGCGTAGCTGTCGGCGCTTTCGTACAATATGGAATCGACGGTGGTCCCGAATCGATAGCGATCACCCAGTCGCGACAGGACCGAAGCCACCGGCAGGAAGTACTTCTGCGGTGCGGGCACGTAACGATTGAGCGGGTTGATCGCCATATCCACGATCTTGCCCACCGCATCGCGGGTGGTGGAGGGGCCCAGAAGCGGCAGCTCCACATAGGCACCCTCGCCGAAACCCCAGACATAGAGCGTCTCGCCGAAATCGGTATCGCGCGGGGGCAGGCCGGCATCGGTGGCCGGATCCAGCAGGCCGCCCAGGCCCACCGTGGTATTGAGCACAAAACGGGCGGTATTGTGGATCGCATCGCCCAGCTGGAACTGCAGGATGTCGTTGAGCACGGTGCTCGGCAGGGAAAGGTTGGATGCGAAATTGCCCACCGCGATGCGCAGCTCTTCAGGGGTGCTCTTGCCATAGCTGAGCGCCACCGGCCGCACCACCGCCCGGTCGAGCTTCTTGTTGATCTCGTGCATCTGCCGGTTCTGCGCCTCGTTCGGATCGTATATCTCGCCCGCGAGCTCCGGGCGCGCGCAGGCCGACAGCGCCACGACAACCGCCAGAAGTGCCGTCATGCGCCAATACCGGAATTGGGGCCGTTTCAAGATCATCCGCTTCTCCGACCGGGCTGTCCCGGACTCGAATAATCTTCGCGGGCGGAAATGTCACCACCGCGAACGGATCGGTGGAAGAATGTGGCCAATTGGCGATAATCTCCGGCCTGCGGCGGCGGTTTTCCGGCACCTGCGGGGGCGATCTTCCAATTGGCGGTTTTCACGGGGCGCCTTCCCCGCTAGCGTCGGGGTAAAACCTTCCACGGAAAGGTACGACATGACAGGAAAGATCGAAGCAAGGCTGGCCGCGCTCGGCATCGCCCTGCCCGACGCCCCGGCGCCGGCGGCCAATTACGTCCCCTTCGTCCGCTCGGGCGATCTGCTCTTCGTCTCGGGCCAGATCTCCAGCGGCCCGGACGGGCTGATCACCGGCAAGCTGGGCGAGGCGCTGAGCGTGGAACAGGGCGCCGAGGCCGCGAAGAGCTGCGCCATCAGCCTGATGGCACAGGTGAAGGCGGCCTGCGGCGGCGATCTCGACCGGCTCGAGCAGGTGGTGAAACTGACCGGCTTCGTCAATTCCACCGCCGGGTTCACTGACCAGCCCAGGGTGGTGAACGGGGCCTCCGATTTCCTCGTCGAGGTGCTCGGCGAGGCCGGGAAGCACTCTCGCTCGGCGGTCAGTGCCGCCTCCCTGCCGCTTGGTGTGGCGGTGGAAATCGAAGGGATCTTTCGCATCAGATGAGTGCCCTTCACCCGGATTTCCTGCGCCTGCCCATCGCGCATCGCGCCTTCCATGACGTGGCGGCCGGCCGGCCGGAAAATTCGCTTGCCGCCATGACGGCGGCGATCGGGCGGGGTTACGGGATCGAGATCGACATCCAGCCCTCGGCCGATGGCCGGGCGATGGTGTTTCACGATTACGACCTGGAGCGCCTGACCGGCGAAACCGGCCCGATCCGCAGCCGCAGCACGGCGGAGCTCTCGGACCTCGTGCTGAAAGGCGGAACGGAGGGGATTCCGACGCTGGAAAAAGTGCTGGATCATGTGGCCGGGCGGGTGCCGCTGCTGATCGAGATCAAGGATCAGGACGGGGCCCTGGGGCCCGATATCGGGGTGCTGGAGCGCGACCTTGCCGCCTGTCTGGCCGGCTATGGCGGCCCGGTGGCGGTGATGTCCTTCAACCCCCACGCGGTAATGGTGATGGCGGAGCTGGCCCCCGATGTGCCGCGCGGCCTGACCACCTGCGGCTTTTCCCGCAAGGACTGGCCGCTGGTGCCTCGGGCACGGCTGGACGAATTGCGCGACATTCCCGATTACGGGCGCAGCGGGGCGTGTTTCATCTCGCACCAGGTGGAAGAGCTGCACAGCCCGCGGGTGGCAGAACTGAAGGCGCAGGGCGCGGGGGTGCTGTGCTGGACGGTGAAAAGCGCGGAGCAGGAGCAGCAGGCCCGGACGGCAGCCCACAACATCACCTTCGAGGGCTATGCGCCGCTCATCCCGGCAGCCTGACCGGGCCGGACCGGCACCCGTCAACCGATCACGGGGCGGCAAGGGGCCATGAACGGGGACAACGTGAAAGTCGATGTGCTGGGGGGCGTGGCAGAGGTGGAGGCCGCGGCCTGGGATGCCTGTGCCTGCCCCGAGGCGGCAGATGGCAGCCGGCCGCGTGATCCGTTCACGACGCACCGTTTTCTGCTTGCACTGGAACGTTCCGGCTCGGTCGGGCCGGGCACCGGCTGGTTGCCCCGACCGCTGGTCGCCCGCATCGGCGGCGAGGTGGTGGCGGTGGCCCCGCTTTACCTCAAGAGCCACAGCCGGGGAGAATATGTCTTCGATCACGCCTGGGCCCATGCCTATGAACGCGCCGGCGGGCGCTACTACCCCAAGCTGCAGATCGCAGTGCCCTTCACCCCGGCCACGGGGCGGCGCTTTCTGGTGAGGCCGGACCATGAGGCCACCGGGCGGGCCGCGCTCGTACAGGCGGCTGTGCAACTGGCTGCCGAGAAC
This sequence comes from Paracoccaceae bacterium, assembly GCA_026982515.1. GTDB lineage: Bacteria > Pseudomonadota > Alphaproteobacteria > Rhodobacterales > Rhodobacteraceae > S012-89. The sequence continues at coordinate 4,951 of JALSGY010000433.1, read as the reverse complement.
CGGCTGTCCTCGCTGCACGTCACCTTCTGCACCGAGGATGAGGCCGCAGCCGGCGAGGCCATGGGGCTGATGCGCCGCATCGGGCAGCAGTTTCACTGGGAGAACGCCGGCTACGGCAGCTTTGACGAGTTCCTCGCGCAGTTCTCTTCGCGCAAGCGCAAGAACACCCGCAAGGAGCGCGCCGCGGCCAATGCCTTCGGCGGCGAGATCCGGCTCTACTCGGGCGACGATCTGCGCCCCGAACACTGGGATGCCTTCTGGCAATTCTACCAGAACACCGGTGCGCGCAAATGGGGCACCCCCTACCTGACACGCGCCTTCTTCGACGAGGTGCAGGAGAATATGCGCAATGACGTGCTTCTGGTGCTGGCCGAACGCGATGGCAGGCCGGTGGCCGGGGCGCTCAATTTCATCGGGCGGGAGACGCTTTTCGGCCGCTACTGGGGCTGCACCGAGCACCACCCGTTCCTGCATTTCGAGCTGTGCTATTACCGGGCCATCGACTTCGCCATCGAGCACGGGCTGGCCCGTATCGAGGCCGGCGCGCAGGGCGAGCACAAGCTGGCGCGCGGCTACCTGCCGGTGGAGGTGCATTCGCTGCACTGGATCGGCGACGAAGGATTCCGCCGCGCCGTTGCGCAGTTTCTGGAGCACGAGCGCGAAGCGGTGAGCGAGGAAAACGAGTATCTCGCCAGTTACGGGCCGTTCCGAAATACCGGGCAGGAAGAGGAATAGCCCATGCCGGTGCGGCCCGGCCCAATGCCTCCGGCCGGGGCATTTTCACAAGGACGAGACCGGCACGCCCCTTGTCGAAAGCCCCCCGAACGCATGAAAACGTGAGTGCGCCCGCATTGTATTTGCATGACGGGGCGATATAGCCTGCCCGGGACGGCAGGGTGAAACACACAAGGAGAACAGCCATGAGCCATATCGTGGTGGTGGGCGCCGGGCAGGCGGGGCAGTCTCTGGTGACGAAGCTGCGCGGCGAGGGCTTCGAGGGGCAGATCACCCTGATCGGCGAAGAACCGGTGCCGCCCTATCAGCGGCCGCCGCTTTCCAAGAAATACCTGCTGGGCGAGATGGAGCTGGAGCGGCTGTTTCTGCGGCCGGAAAGCTTTTACGCCGAGCATGACATCGCGCTGCGGCTGGGCCAGCCGGTTCAGGAAATCGACCGCGCCGCGAAAACCCTGACGGTTGGCGGCGAGGTAATCGCCTGGGATCGGCTGGCTCTGGCCACCGGGGCGGTGCCGCGGCGTCTGCCTGCGGCCATCGGCGGCGATCTGCCCGGTGTTCACGTGGTGCGCAAGCTCGCCGACGTGGATGCCATGGCGCCGGAATTCGCGCCGGGTCGGCGGGTGCTGATCGTGGGGGGCGGCTACATCGGGCTGGAAGCCGCCGCGGTGGCGGCGCGAAAGGGGTTGCAGGTGGTGCTGGTAGAGGCCGCCGAGCGCATATTGCAGCGGGTAGCCAGTGCCGAGACGGCCGCCTTCATCCGGCAGGTGCATCGGCGCGAAGGGGTGGACATCCGCGAGGGCATCGGGTTGGAGCGGCTGGAGGGTGAAGGCCGGGTGCGGGCCGCGCAACTCGGCGACGGAACGCGGCTGGAGGTGGATTTCGTCATCGTCGGCGTCGGCGTGGACCCGGACGTTCGCCTGGCCAGGGCGGCCGAACTGGAGATCGACAACGGGATTGCCGTGGATGTCCAGGGGCGCAGCTCGGACCCGGCGATCTGGGCGGCCGGGGATTGCGCCTCGTTTCCCTGGCGCGGCGGGCGGCTGCGGCTGGAAAGCGTGGGCAATGCCATCGACATGGGCGAGCTGGTGGCGCTCAACATGCTGGGGGCGGGCAGGCCCTACGAGGCAAAGCCGTGGTTCTGGTCCGACCAGTACGACATGAAGCTGCAGATCGCCGGGCTGAACACCGGCTACGAGCAGGTGGTGAGCCGTCCGGGCGAACAGCAGGATGCGGCCTCTTTCTGGTATTTCCGGGGGGACGAACTGCTGGCAGTGGACGCCATCAACGACCCGCGGGCCTACATGGTGGGCAAGCGGCTGGTGGAAGCAGGCAGATCGCCCGCGCCGGAAGCCGTGGCCGATCCGGGCACCGATCTCAAGGCGCTGTTGCGCAGCTGATGCGGATCATCTCGGGAAAATGGCGGGGGCTGCGGCTGGCCTCGGTGGGAAAGGGCGATGCGGGCGCGCATCTGCGCCCCACCTCCGACCGGGTGCGCGAGAGCATCTTCAACGTGCTGACCGGCGGCACATATGGCGCCCCGATCACCGAGGCGCGGGTGCTGGACCTCTTCGCCGGCACCGGGGCGCTTGGGCTGGAGGCGCTGTCGCGCGGGGCGCGCCATGTCACCTTCGTGGACGAAGGGGCAAAGGCGCGGGCGCTGATCCGCCGCAACATCCAACTGTGCCGGGCCGGCGGCGAAACGAGGCTGTTTCACCGCGACGCCACGCGGCTGGGCGAAAACCGCAGCGAGCCGTTCTCGCTGGTGTTTCTCGACCCGCCCTATGGCAAGGGCCTTGGCGAGCGGGCGCTGGCCGCGGCGCAGGCCGGGGGATGGTTGGCGAAAGAGGCGCTGATCATCTGGGAAGAGGGGGCGGACATGGCCGCGCCGGCGGGTTTCGAGCGGCTCGATCATCGGCGCCATGGCGATACCCACGTGATGTTTCTTGCCCCTTGCGCCGATGATGGGGATCCCCCCTCAAGACGGCCTGCGCCAACCGGGTAGCCCGGCCTTCGGACTCACGGGCAGGGCTTTTCCGCCAGCCGGGCACCGGATCTGTTTATCCGCCATTCAGGCTGCGGGAGTGCGCGGCCTCACTTCCCGCACCGTCAGGTGGTGCAACAGGACTTCAACCAGCAGCGACAGCATGAAGAAGCCTGCGATCCATGCCAGCAACAGGGGGGATGTCTTGCTCAGATGATAGATGCCGAGGCCCGCGGCGGCCCCATTGGCCAGCACAGCCAACATGACCAGCAAACGGGACGCCCCTGTCTGCCCGAGCAGTCTCAGGTGCCCGATATGGACCGTCATGTGGATCAGCAGCATGGACAGCGCCCCGATCTCGGCTATCGAGGAGAGATCGAAGAAAATCGCAAGCACGACGATTATCGCCGAACTGATCACCAGCCCCTCGCGGCTATGGCCTATCGGCTGTCCGAAAGTGGCGGGCAGCTCTCCCTTGCGGGCCAGCTCGTAGGTCACGTTGGTCACGGCATAAAGCGCGGCATTGATTGCCGAAGCCGTCGAGAAAAGCGCAGCGATGGCAACGACGGCAAAGCCCGCGGCGCCGAAGACCGGCCGGGCCGCCTCGGCCAGCGCATAGTCCTGTGCCGCGACCACCTTCTCGGGCGGCAGGTTGCCGAAGACCGCAAGTGCCAGCGCCACGTAGATGATCATCACCAGCCCGATTGCCGCCATGATCGCGCGCGGCAGGGTGCGGGCCGGATCGTCCATGTCCTCGGCCGCGTTGGTGATGATGCGAAAACCTTCATAGGCAAAGAACGTGATGGCAACGCTGTAGAAGATCACCGACACCGGCGGATAGGTCGCGGGGGAGAGCCGCTCGGGCGTGATATAGGCCAGCCCCGCAAAGGCGAACAGGACCAGCACCGACATCTTGATCAGGACGACAAGATTCTCCGCTGTGGCCATGGCGCGGGCGCCCCGCAGATTGACCAGCATGAACGCCAGTATCACCGCAGCGGCCAGCACCGAAACCATCCATTCCGGCGTTCCGTCCGGCAGCAGGGCCATCGCATAGGTGCCGAAGGTGCGCGCCACCAAAGACACGGCCACCAGCGCGGCGAGATACATCATCACGCTCATTGTTCCCGAAAAGCGGCCGACACCGAAAGCCTGCACCAGATACTCCACCAACCCTCCGGCGGCCGGATAGCGCGCCCCGAGCCGGCCAAAGGAATAACCGCTCAGGAGCGCGATGACGCCGCCAATCACGAAGGATATCCAGACCGCGCTGCCGGCAATGGCCCCGGCAGCGCCCAGAAGGGCAAAGATACCCGCCCCGACCATCGCGCCGATACCCATGGCCACCGCCGACCAGAAGGAAACCCGTTGTCCCGATTCATGCATGCCTTTTCCCGCCCGAATACCGCAAGACAAGGAACCCTGAACCCGCGAACCGGGGCAAGCCCGATTGGTGGAAAAACCCGGGGTGTGACGGCCCCGGCATCTTTCACTTCCCGAGCAACCCGCGCGCGCCTCCCGCTATAAGCAGTGCCACATCCTTCAGTGCGGCAAGCGGCGTGACACCGGGCGGCACGGCGATGAACCGCGGCCGCCATTCGGGGTGGAATTTCTGCTTGAAGGCACGCAGGCCCTCGAAATTGTAGAACGCACCCCCATGGCGGAACAGGATTGCCCCGAAGCGGTTCCACAGCCGCGTCCCCTTGTGCGCCTCGAGCCCGGCGAGCGGGGCCATGCCGAGGCTGAACTCCTGTGCGCCTTCATCCCTGTAGTGTTCCATCAGTTCGATGAACAGGAACTCCATCATGCCGCCGGCTTCCTCGGGCAGGTAGCGCATCAGATCGATCGAGACGCGCGTCCCGTCGCCTGGTGCCAGCACATTGGCGAAAGCCAGCGTCCGGCCGGCACGAGAGACGGTAGCGATGGGAAAGCGCTGCAGGTAATCCGGAGCAAACCGGCCCACGGAAAACCCTTTCTCGCGGCCCGCCTTGTTGTCCAGCCAGGCATTCGAAATCCCGTGAAGTTGCGCAAGAAACGCCGGATCGTGCGGAGGCGGGGCAATCGCAAACTCCAGCCCTGCTTTCAGGGCCTTGTGATGAGCGGTCCGCATTTTCTTGAACTTGCCTCCGGAGAGGGAAAAGCCGGGCAGCCTTACCACTGCCTCTTCGCCGATCTTTTGCAACGAGAACCCCATTTCGACCCACAAGGACAGGTAGCGTTCGCTGACCTCATGGA
>JALSGY010000432.1 GCA_026982515.1 Paracoccaceae bacterium | reverse complement strand
CGCAACACCACCATCCCGACCAAGAAGAGCCAGATCTTCTCCACCGCCGAGGACAACCAGAGCGCGGTGACGATCCGGGTCTTCCAGGGTGAGCGCGAGATGGCCGCGGACAACAAGCTGCTCGGCCAGTTCAACCTCGAAGACATCCCGCCCGCGCCGCGCGGCGTGCCCCAGATCGAGGTGACCTTCGACATCGACGCCAACGGCATCGTGTCGGTTTCCGCCAAGGACAAGGGCACCGGCAAGGAGCAGAAGATCACCATCCAGGCCTCGGGCGGTCTCTCCGAGGAAGAGATCGAAAGAATGGTCAAGGAGGCCGAAGCCAACGCCGAGGCCGACCGCAAGCGCCGCGAGCTGGTCGAGGCCAAGAACCAGGCCGAAAGCCTCATCCATTCCACCGAGAAATCGATGGAAGAGCATGGCGACAAGGTCGATCCGACCACCATCGAAGCGATCGAACTGGCCATTGCCGCGCTCAAGGACACCCTTGAAGGCGACGACGCCGAGAAGATCAAGTCCGGCATCCAGAACGTTACCGAAGCGGCCATGAAGCTGGGCGAGGCGATCTACAAGGCGCAGCAGGAAGAAACCTCCAAGGGGGGCGAGGCCGAAGACGCCGATGAGCCTCGCGGCGTGGATGATGATATCGTCGACGCCGATTTCGAGGATCTCGACGAAGACAAGCGCGCCTGAGGGCGCTCGGGTAAAGGTGGCTGGCCCGGCAACTCCGGGCCAGCCGTCATATTCCCGGAGGGACCGGTAACATGGCGAAGCGCGACTACTACGAGGTTCTGGGCGTCAGCAGAGGCGCCTCCGCGGAGGAGATCAAGAAAGCCTACCGCCGGAAGGCCAGGGAGCTTCACCCCGATCGCAACTCCGACAACCCCGACGCGGAAAGCCAGTTCAAGGAGGTCAACGAGGCCTATGAGGTTCTGAAGGACGCCGAGCGCAAGGCCGCCTACGACAGGTTCGGCCACGCCGCCTTCGAGGGCGGCATGGGCGGGCCGCATGGCGGTGGTTATGGCGGGCACGGCGATTTCGCCTCGGCCTTCTCCGATGTCTTCGACGACCTGTTCGGCGATTTCATGGGTGGCGGCCGCGGCACGCGCCAGCGCGCCACCCGTGGCTCCGATCTGCGTTACAACTTGCGCGTCACCCTGGAAGAGGCCTTCCAGGGCGTGCAGAAGACGATCACCGTCCCCACCGCCGTCACCTGCGAGGAATGCAACGGCACCGGCGCCGAAAGCGGGGCCGAGCCGCAGATGTGCCCCACCTGCTCGGGCATGGGCAAGGTCCGCGCACAGCAGGGTTTCTTCACCGTCGAACGCACCTGCCCCACCTGCTCGGGCATGGGGCAGATCGTCAAGAATCCCTGTCACGGCTGCCGCGGGGCAGGCCGGGTGGAAAAGCAGCGCTCGCTGTCTGTGAACATCCCGGCGGGCGTGGAAACCGGCACCAAGATCCGGCTTGCCGGCGAAGGTGAGGCAGGGATGCGCGGAGGTCCCAACGGCGATCTCTACATTTTCATCCAGGTCAGGGAACACCCACTGTTCAACCGCGATGGCCCCCATCTCTATTGCCGGGTTCCCGTCAGCATGACCACCGCCGCCCTGGGCGGTGAGATCGAGGTGCCC
>JALSGY010000431.1 GCA_026982515.1 Paracoccaceae bacterium | reverse complement strand
TGGAGCCGCTCTCGGGCCCGCTGGAGGGACCGGTGGCCATCATGATTTCCGCCGAGTTCGGCGGCATTCTGCTGATTGATCAGAAGGTTGTAAGCCCATGAGCAAACAGCCCCCCACCCGCCGCATTACCGTGCCGCAGATCGCCGCGCGCAAGGGCGGCGAGCCGATCGTCTCGCTCACCTCCTACCACGCGCATACGGCGCGGATCGTGGACCGTTTCGCCGATGTCATTCTGGTGGGCGACAGCCTCGGCATGGTGATGCACGGGATGGACAGCACCATCGGCGTGCCGTTGGAGCTGATGATCATCCACGGCCGCGCGGTGGTGCGCGGTACCGAGCGGGCGCTGGTGGTGGTGGACATGCCCTTCGGCAGCTACGAGGAAAGCCCCGCCGTGGCCTTCCGCAACGCGGCACGGGTGATGAAGGAGACCGGCTGCGGCGCCATCAAGCTGGAAGGCGGGGCGCGCATGGCCGAAACCATCCGCTTTCTGGTGGAACGCGGCATCCCGGTGATGGCGCATATCGGGCTTACCCCGCAAAGCGCCCACGTGATGGGCGGCTTCCGCACCCAGGGCCGCGACAAGGAAAGCTGGCCCGCCCACGAGGCCGATGCCCGTGCGGTGACCGAGGCCGGCGCCTTTGCAGTGGTGCTGGAGGGGATGGTAGAGCCGCTGGCCGCACGCATCACCGAACAGGTGGCGATCCCCACCATCGGCATCGGCGCCTCGGCCGCCTGCGACGGGCAGATCCTGGTCCTGGAAGACATGCTCGGGCTGTCCCACAGGGTGCCGAAATTCGTTCGCGTCTACGGGGCGCTCGGCGAGGCCATCGAGAAGGCGGTGGCCGATTACGCCGCAGATGTGAAAGCGCGCCGCTTTCCCGGCGAGAACGAGGTGTATCGCTAGGCTTGCTGGATCACGCGGGCCGGCCCTGCTAGCCTGCCGCCCATGAGCCGCTTCGTTCCGCCCACCGTCACCCCGCCGGACCGACCGCTGGGGGTTCTGGCCAGCCTGCGGGCGGCGCGGCGCAACGTGCTGGAAATCCTGCCCGCCATCGCCTTCACCCAGCCCATCGTTACCGGCACCACGGGGCCGGCGCGCTGGCACATGGTGCAAAGCCCGGAAGGGATGCGGCGGATATTCCTCGACAATGCGGCGAACTATCCCAAGTCCGAGGTGATGATCCGCATGCTGCGCCCGGCGGTCGGGGCCAGCCTGTTCACCGCCGAAGGTGCACAGTGGCGCTGGCAGCGTCAGGCGATTGCGCCGGTGTTCTCGGCGCGCAATGTGGCCGCCCTGGCCCCGGCAATGCGCGAAACCGCCGAACGCTCGGCCGCGCGGATCGCGGCATCGGAAGGGCCGGTGGAAATGGTGAGAGAGATGCTCACCGCCACCTTCGACGTGATCTGCGACGTGGCGCTTTCAGGACGCAAACATTTCGACGCCGACACCTACGGCGCCGCCATCACCCGCTATTTCCTCACAGTGGGGCGAGCCTCGCTGCTGGATTTTCTCAGGCTGCCGCCCTGGGTGCCGCGCCCGGCCGAACTTCTGGGCGCCGGGGCGGTGCGGCGGATGCATGCCATGGTCAGCCGGGCGATCGCCGAGCGCCGCGCGCAGGGCCACACAAGGGCGGACG
>JALSGY010000430.1 GCA_026982515.1 Paracoccaceae bacterium | reverse complement strand
GGATCGACACGTTTCAGCCCATCCCCAGTGCCTTGAGCCGCAGATAGAGGCGCTTGCGCGGTATCCCAAGCGACTCGGCCGCCGCCCCCTTGCGCCCGCCCGCCTGCATCAGCGCATGGCGCAGAAGCGCGCGCTCGAAACGGGCCATGGCCACCTCGTAACCCTCTTCCCCGTCGATCGGGGCAGGCCCGTCCGAGGGCCGCGGGGCCAGCGCCAGCGGCAGCCCGATCACCATCTTCTCGGCCACGTTGCGCAGCTCTCGCACGTTGCCCGGCCAGTCGTGGGCGCGCAGCCGGCGCAGCGCCTCGGGCGTGACCTCGGGCAGTTTCAGCTCGTGGCGCGCTGCCGCCTCGCGGATGAAATGCTCGAGCAGCTGGAAGATGTCGTTCTCGCGTTCGGCCAGCGGCGGCAGCACGATCTGCGCCACGTTGATCCGGTAGTAGAGATCGGCCCGCAGCCTGCCCTCGGCGATCAGCCGCGCAGGCTCTCCCTTCAGCGTCGCCAGCACCCGCGGCCCCTCGCCCGCGCGCCGCTCCAGCAAGGCCAGCAGCCGCGGCTGCAGCGGCTCGGCCAGGCTTTCCAGCGCATCGAGAAACAGCGTCCCCTCCCCGGCCCGCTTCAGGTGCCCCCGCGCCCCTTCCATGGCCTGCGCCCAGCCCCCCTCGCTCAGCGCCCCGCAGTTGACCGCCTCGAACGGCGCCTCGGCGCGCGGCGAGATGTCGTGGATGGCGCGCGCGGCGGTCTCCTTGCCGGTACCGGTCTCGCCGATCAGCAGCACGTCCACATCCAGCGGTGCCACCGCCAGCACCGCCCGGCGCACCTCGCGCATGGCCCGGGAGCGCCCGATCAGCCGCGCCCTGAGCGGGCCTCCCCCCTCGAGCATGTCGCGCAGGGCCGAATTCTCGATCTGCAGCCGCCGCATCTCCAGCGCCCGGCGCACGATGCCCACCAGATACTCCGGCCGGGCCGGCTTTTCGATGAAATCAAAGGCCCCGGCCTTCATCGCGGCAATCGCCGTCTGGACGTCGCCATGGCCGGTGATCAGCACGAACGGCACGTCCGGCGCCAGTTCGCGCGCCGCACGCAGGAAATCCATCCCGTCCATCCCCGGCATGCGGATGTCCGAGACGATCACGCCGGGCCATTCGGGATCGAGCCGCGCCAGCGCCGCACGCGCCGTGGCAAAGCCCTGGGCGGCCAGACCGGCGCTGTGCAGCGTGTCGAGGACCGCCTCGCGCAGATCCTCGTCGTCATCCACGATATGGACGAGCGGGTCTTTCATGTGTCCTCCTCTCCGGCGGGCAGGGTAAGGATCGCCCGGGTGCCCGCGGGCGCGGCCTTCTCCAGTTTGAGATCGCCACCCATTCCCTTGACAATATTGTAGGAAATCGACAAGCCGAGGCCCAGTCCCTCGCCCACTTCCTTGGTGGTGACGAAAGGGTCGAAGGCCTCGTCCGGGTCCAGATCGCCCAGCCCGGTGCCATCGTCGGAGACCACCAGCGAAAAGGTGCCCGCGCCGGCCCGCCCGCTCAGCGTGATGGTGCCGGTGCCGCCGGGCTTGGCGGCGATGGCGTCGAGCGCGTTGGTCAGAAGGTTCACCACCACCTGCTCGATCAGTATCTGATCGCCGCGCACCCGCGCGGCC
>JALSGY010000429.1 GCA_026982515.1 Paracoccaceae bacterium | reverse complement strand
CTTCCTCGACGAGGCGGTCGAGCCCGCCCCGGTCAGTGACGAGGATTGCGCCCGCCTCTTCGAGGCCCGGCCCGGGCAGTTCCGCTCTCCCGATCTCTACGAGGCCTCGCACATCCTCATCGCCGCCCCGCCGGGCGATGCCGCGGCCCGCAAGGCCGCGCGCAAAAGCGCGCAGGAAATCCTGCGCAGGCTGCACGATGCGCCCGACGCCTTCGAGCGCGAGGCCCGCCACGCCTCGAATTGCTCCTCCGCCGCCCAGGGCGGGCGACTGGGCCAGCTGCGCCCCGGCGACACGGTGCCCGAATTCGAGGCAGTGCTGACGCAGCTGGAAGAGGGCGCCATCTGGCCCGAGCCGGTGGAAAGCCGCTTCGGCTTTCACATCATCCGTCTCGACCACAGGGCCGAGGGGCGGGCGCTGCCCTTCGAGGCGGTGCGCGGAGAGATTCGCGCGGCGCTGGAAAAGGCCGCCTGGGCGCGGGCGGCCCGGGCGCTGGTGGAGGGGCTGGTGGCCGAGGCCGAGATCACCGGTATCGACATGACCCCCGGCAAGGCGCAGCCTCAGGCGGCCGCGGCGGGCTGATCAGTCATTGTCGCAGACCAGCCGCAGGGCCGGGCGCCTGTCGTCCGGCCCTTGCGCCTTCGGGGCATGGGCAAAAGGGGCCGGCGCTTCGGAAAACCCCGTAACCGGCGCGGTGGCGGCAGCGGCCGGGGCGGGCTGCGCGCCGGGGGCCTCGAAGGGGCTGGTGCGGAGATCCCGCAACACCAGCCGCCGCGGCGTGCGCCCGATCCTCCCGAAGGTCTGCAGGCAGCCGAGGATCCGGTTCACCTCGCCGAAATCGCTTTTCAGCGGGGCCAGGAACATCCGCCCCCGCAGCGCGTCACCTCCCGGCGCCTCGCCCGCCTCCAGGGTGGCCCAGACGGTGGCCGGCGCGGCGCAGACCTGCTCCAGCGCTTCGGCAAGGGCCGGGCGGGCCGGCGCGGCAAACATGGCTGACAGCGGCATGCCGCGCACCTCCATGCCCATCAGATCGCTCAGATGCATCCCGGCGATGCGCAGCCGCGCCAGCCCCGGGGCGATGCGCTCGGCGATGAAGGCGTATTCCAGCGCGTCCTCGATGCCGCGCGGATCCACCCGGGCGCGCAGCGGCACATCCCCGCCTCCGCGCAGCGCGTGCCAGTAGCCCTCCACGAGGGCCGGGGCGTGAAACCTGTTGCCGGCGTGCGCCATCAGCGAAACGACCTTGCCATTGCGGCCTGAAGCTCCTCCTGACATGTTCCCCCATCCTTGGTGAACGCAGGCGGTTGTCCCGCAATTCACCGTCTGTTAACCGTTACTGCAACAATTCTTACCTGTCCGTTAACATGCCATGGATTCGCGGCGGGGTGTTGTAAAAAATTGCTAACTGGTTAACCCGCATGACGAAATCGATGACCGGATTTGCCTCGGCCCGCGGAGAGGGACACGGCTTTACCTGGGCCTGGGAAATCCGCGCCGTCAATGCGCGCGGGCTCGACATCCGCCTGCGCCTGCCCGACTGGATCGAGGGGCTGGAGGCGGCGCTCCGGCCGATGGTGCAGGGGGCGGTGGCGCGCGGCGCGGTAACGGTTTCTCTGAAGCTGCAGCGCGAGGCCGGGGCGGCGGCGCAGGTGCAGCCCGACCCGGAGGTGCTTGACCGGGTTCTGGCCGTGCTGAAGAGCCTTGAGCACAGGGCCACGGTCGCGCATGACCTGCAGCTCGCGCCGACCTCGGCGGCCGACATCCTCAACCTGCGCGCGCTGGCCGAGAGCTCTCGGCCCGAGGCCGACAGCGCTCCGCTGCTCAAGGCCCTGAGCGCCGAGTTTCCCGCTCTGCTGGCCGCCTTCGACACCATGCGCGCGGCCGAGGGCGCGGCGCTGGCACGGGTGATCGGCGCCCAGCTCGATACCATCGCCGCGCTGGCCGAACGGGCCGCTCGCGCGGCCGAGGCGCGCAAGGAGAAGATGGCGCAAACCCTGCGCGAAAACCTTACCCGGGTGCTGGACAATTCCGAGGGCGCCGACCCCGACCGGGTGGCCCAGGAACTGGCACTGATCGCCGTGAAGGCGGACGTGACCGAAGAGATCGACCGCCTGCGCGCCCATGTGCAGGCCGCCCGTGCCCTTCTGGAGGACGACGTGCCGGTAGGGCGCAAGCTCGACTTCCTCACCCAGGAGTTCAACCGCGAGGCCAACACCCTGTGCGCCAAGGCGCAATCGGTGGAGCTGACCCGCATCGGCCTTGACCTCAAGGCGGTGATCGATCAGATGCGCGAGCAGGTTCAGAACGTGGAGTAGGCCATGAATGCGCGGCGCGGGCTGCTGCTGATCATCTCCTCGCCCTCGGGGGCGGGCAAGTCCACGCTCTCGCGGCGGCTGATGGAATGGGACCCGACGATACGCTTTTCGGTTTCCGCCACTACCCGCCCGCCGCGCCCCGGCGAGGTGGACGGGCGCGACTACCGCTTCCTCGACCGCGAGGAATTCCAGCGCATGGTCGCGGCCGGCGAGATGCTGGAACATGCGGAAGTGTTCGGCCATTTCTACGGCAGCCCCCGCAAGCCGGTGGAAGAGGCCATGGCCGAGGGCCGCGACACGCTGTTCGACATCGACTGGCAGGGCGGGCAGCAGATCCGCAACTCGGCGCTGGGCAAGGACGTGGTCTCGATCTTCATCCTGCCGCCCTCGATCGCCGAACTGGAGCGCCGCCTGCGCGCCCGCGGCCAGGACAGCGAAGAGGTGATCGCCGGGCGCATGGCCAAGAGCCAGGCCGAGATCAGCCACTGGGCCGAATACGACTACGTGCTGGTCAACGACGATCTCGACGAGACGGCGGAGAAGCTGAAGACCATCGTCGCCGCCGAACGGATGCGCCGCGACCGCCAGCCGTGGCTCAACGAGTTCGTGCGCGGACTGAACCGGGAATTCGAGGAACGCAAATGACGATCTACGCACTGGGAGAACACAGCCCCCGCCTGCCCGAAAACGGCGATTTCTGGGTGGCGCCCGATGCCAACGTGATCGGCCGGGTGGAACTGGCCGAGGGGGTGGGCATCTGGTTTGGCTGCACCCTGCGCGGCGACAACGAGCCCATCGTGGTGGGCGAGGCCACCAACATCCAGGAAAACTGCGTCCTGCACACCGACATGGGCTATCCCCTGCGCATCGGCGCGGGGTGCACCATCGGTCACAAGGCGATGCTGCACGGCTGCACGATCGGGGAGAACTCGCTGATCGGCATGGGGGCAACGGTGCTCAACGGCGCGGTGATCGGCCGCAACTGCCTGATCGGGGCGGGGGCGCTGATCACCGAGGGCAAGGAGATCCCCGACGGCTCGCTGGTGGTGGGGGCGCCGGGCAAGGTGGTGCGCCAGCTTGACGACGAGGCGGTGGAAGCGCTGCGCCGGTCGGCCGAGCACTATCGCGAGAACATGCGCCGCTTCCGCGACGGGCTGAAGGTGCTCAGTTGAGGCGCCGGCCCATAGCGTCGGTGGTGAAGATGAAGCTGAAATCCAGCCGCGGGCAGAGCATCTCGATTTCCGAGATGATCACCGCCGGATCGGGCAGGGCCGGGGCGATGATCCGGTAACGGCCACGAAAACCCGAGCGTGTGAGGGCCTGGGCCAGATCGAGGCAGTCGAAGGCCGGGCACAAGAGCGGCGAGAGCACCACGTCAGGGTTCAGCGTCTGCAGAAGTTCCGGCGAAATATCGTGGAATTCGGCGAAGACGATCTGGCTGTCCTGCGGCAGGGCGCGGCCCGAGCGTTTCCACTTCTCCACCTCGCCGACGGCCAGGATGATCGGCCGCAGCGCGGCATCTGTCCCGGCCCGGAGGCCGGGGGCTTCGCAGAACCTCGTCTTGTCTTCGATTGCTGTCATGCCGTCCTTTCCCCTGAATTATCGCATTTTTGGCGGCGTTCACGCGGGAGGTTGCCAAAATGCTTTTCAAATTGCAACACTCACCCTCAGGTTGAATTCAATATTTTCCGTCACTTGGCTATCCCCTTTACTTTCCCGCCAAAGTTTGCCCCATGTTCTGGCAATCGATGCGCGGGGGGCGAATGGCGAGGGAAAGCGATGATAAGCTGCTCGATGCGCTGCCTTTCGCGGTGGTGCTGATCGGGGCGGACGAGCGGGTGCGCCATGCCAACCCGGCGGCGCGGGCGCTGCTGGGCGAGGGGCTGGCGGGGCACCATTACATCACCGTGCTGCGCCATCCGGTTCTGCTTGACTGTATCGAGGCGGCGTTGACCCGTGGCGAGGCGGCGCGCGGCGAATACCCCGCCTCCGGCACCGCGCCGCAGGAAACCTACCGCGTGCATGCCGCGCCGGTGGCGGGCGAGGGGGGGCGCGCGGTGGTGCTCAGCTTCGAGGATGTCACCCATCTGCACGAGGCCGACCAGATCCGCCGCGATTTCGTGGCCAACGTCAGCCATGAGCTGCGCACCCCGCTCACTGCGCTCATGGGCTACGTGGAAACCCTGCGCGGGGCAGCGCGCGACGACGCCCGGGCCCAAGAGAGGTTCCTGGAACGGATGCAGGACGAGGCCGGGCGGATGGACCGGCTGGTGGGCGATCTGCTGTCGCTGTCGCGGGTAGAAAGCGACGAGCGGGTGCGCCCCACCGCGCCGGTCGATCTCTCCGCCATCCTGCGCGCCGCGGCCTGCAGCCTCGAGCCGGTGGCCGAATCGTTGCAGGTGAAGCTGCTGCTCGAAGGGGTCGAGCGCCCCCATCGGGTGCCCGGCGACGGCGATCAGCTGATGCAGGTCTTTTCCAACCTGATCGAGAATGCGATCAAGTACGGCGCCCGGCCGGGCACGGTGACGGTGCGGCTGGCCCCCCCCGCACACGAGCCCGCGCTGCGCGGCCCGGCGGTGCGCATCGACGTGCGGGACGAGGGCGAAGGCATCGATCCGATCCACATTCCCCGCCTGACGGAGCGTTTTTATCGCGTGGACAGCCACCGCTCTCGCGAGATGGGGGGCACCGGGCTGGGGCTGGCGATCGTCAAGCATATTGTCAACCGTCACCGCGGGCGGCTGCGCATTTCCAGCACGCCGGGGCGGGGGAGCTGCTTTTCCGTCCTGCTGCCGGCGGGCTGAGCGGGGCGGCGTGCCGCCTGCGGGCGGATTTTTCGTGCTGCGGGAGGAAAACCCCTCACCTGTCATGAAACTGTTACAGAACTTTCACAAAAGCATTGCCGAAACGAGTCAGATCAGGCGGCGCATCGGGGGCGGGAAAGCCGCTCCCGGGACATGAAACCAGGAGAAAACGAATGTCACTCTTGAAGCTCTCTGCCCAGGCGGCCCTGATCGCGGCGCTGTCGGCGGGCGCGGCGGCGGCGCGCGAACAGATCCGCGTTGTCGGCTCGTCCACCGTCTTTCCCTATACTCAGGCGGCGGCCGAGGAATTTGCCAACCTCACCGGCTTTCCCGCCCCGGTGGTGGAATCGACCGGCACCGGCGGCGGCATGAAAATCTTCTGCGGCGGTGTCGGCGAGGGTTTCCCCGATGTCACGGGGGCCTCGCGGGCGATGAAGCGCTCGGAATACGAGCTGTGCCAGGAAAACGGGGTGAGTGACATCACCGAGGCAATGATCGGCTATGACGGGCTGACCATCGCCATCTCGCGCGACAACGAATACGACTGGGACCTGAGTGAAAGGCAGATCTACCTGGCGCTTGCGGCGCAGGTGCCGGTGAATGGCGAATGGGTGGACAATCCCTATCGCAGGTGGTCCGAGATCGATCCCTCGCTGCCCGACGTCGAGATCCTCGCCTATGGCCCGCCGCCCACCTCCGGCACCCGTGACGCCTTCGTGGAACTGGCGATGTTCGACGGTTGCGAGGCGCTGGACTTCGTGCAGCAGAAGAAGGCCTCGATGGAGAAGAAGGAATTCAAGAACTGGCGCAAGCAGAACTGCTCGCGCATGCGCCAGGACGGCCCCTTCGTGGAGGCGGGCGAGAACGACAACCTGATCGTGCAGCGCCTCGAGGCCGACCCGGACGCGCTGGGCATCTTCGGCTATTCCTTCCTGTTCGAGAATGCCGACAAGCTGAAGGCGGTGCGCATCAACGGCATCGCGCCCACCCCCGAAACCATCGCCGATTTTTCCTACGGGATCGCGCGCCCGCTCTACATCTACATCAAGAACGCCCATCGCGGGGTGATCCCGGGGCTGGAGGAATTCCTCGCGGAATTCGTCTCGGAGGAATCCCTGGGCGACGGCGGCTATCAGCAGGAACGTGGGCTGACGGTGCTGGCGCCGGAAATCCTTGAACAGGTGCAAAACGACGTGCTGAACGCGGTGCCCATGCAGGCGCCGAAGTAACCGGCCGGACGAACGGGCGCCGCCCCCGGCCGGGGGCGGCGTCGCATATCAAGACGAGGGGCTGAAAAGGTGTTGTGGCTGACCTTCCTGATCATCGTCGCGGCGGCGGCTCTTGCCTATGTGCTGAACCTGCGGGCCGCACGCCGGCTGTGGGCCGAGGGGGCGCGGCTGCACTCGATCACCACCTTCCACGCGCTCTACGCCCTGTTCCTGGCCGCGCTGCCGGCCTTCGTCTTTGTGGTGCTGTGGCTTGCGCTTTCGGGCCCGGTAATCGGGGCGCTGGTGCTTTCGGGCCTGCCCGACGAGGTGCGCGCCGGCGCCACCGCGGCGCAGGAGAACCTGCTGCTGTCGGAAATCCGCTCTCTCGCCCGCGGCCAGGCCTTCGGCGAGCCCGAGCCCTGGAAGGCGGCAGCCGCGGCCCGGCTCACCGCTCTGGAGGCCACCGAAGGCTGGGCCCGGCTGGCGCTGGTCAGCCTGATCGCGGCGGCGGGGCTGATCTACGCCCGCACGCGGGTTTCGGCCAGCTTCCGGGCCCGCCAGCGGGTGGAGCGGATCATCAACGGGCTCATGGTCTTCTGCTCGCTGGTGGCGATCTTCACCACCATCGGCATCGTCGCCTCGCTGTTCGTCGAATCGATGCGCTTCTTCGCCCGGGTTCCGTTCTTCGAGTTCCTCTTCGGCACCAACTGGGAACCCCAGATCCCGATCCGCGAGGATCAGGTGGCCGGGGCAGGGGCCTTTGGCTGGCTGCCGGTGCTGCTGGGGACAATGGTGATCACCGTGGTGGCACTGGTGGTGGCCCTGCCGATCGGGCTGTTCTCGGCCATATACCTGAACGAATTCGCCTCGCCGCGCCTGCGCGCCGTGGCCAAGCCGGTGCTGGAGATCCTGGCCGGCGTGCCGACGGTGGTCTACGGGTTCTTCGCGGTGCTGGTGGTCGCCCCGGCGCTGCGCCAGGCCGGGCAGGCGCTGGGGGTGGATGTCTCCCCCAATACCGCGCTGGCCGCCGGCGGCACCATGGGAATCATGCTGATCCCGTTCATCTCCTCCTTCACCGATGATGCCCTCTCGGCGGTGCCGCGCAGCCTGCGCGACGGTTCCCTGGCACTGGGCGCGACCCGCGGCGAGACGGTGGCCAAGGTGCTGTTTCCGGCAGCCATTCCCGGCATCGTCGGCGGCGTGCTGCTGGCCGTCAGCCGCGCCATCGGCGAAACCATGATCGTGGTCATGGCCGCCGGGCTGATCGCCCGGATGACGATCAATCCGCTTGATTCGGTGACCACCGTCACGGTGCAGATCGTCACCCTGCTGATCGGCGATACCGCCTTCGACAACCCCAAGACGCTGGCCGCCTTTGCGCTGGGAATGATGCTGTTCCTCGTCACCCTGGGGGTCAACATCGTGGCCCTGCGCGTGGTGCGCAAATACAGAGAACTCTATGACTGAGCCCGCCATGAAGGATTCGCCCGCTTCCGCACCCCGGGTCAACTGGAAGGACCCGCAGCTGGCCGCCACCTTGCGCGCCCGCCATGCCCGCGAGAGGCGGCTGAAGATCCTGGGGCTGCTCTCGCTGGGGGCGGCGTTTGCGATGCTGTTCATCCTGCTGGCCTCGCTCGCGGCCTCGGGCTACAAGGCCTTCGTCCAGACTCACGTGACGATGGATTTCGTCATCTCGGCCCGGAACGTGAATCCCGAAAACCCTGAAAAGGGAAAATATCGCAAGGTCATAGCAGAAAGCCTTCAGGCAGTCTTCCCCGAGGTGGGCCGCAAGGAGATGCGCCAGCTGCGCAAGATCCTTTCCAACGGCGCGCAATACATGGTGCGTGATGCGGTGGTGGCGGATCCCTCGCTGATCGGCGGGGTCCTGCGGCTGACGGTGCCGGTCTCGGACCCCTACGACCAGCTCAACAAGGGCGAGATAGACCGCACCACCCCCGAGAGCAACCGCCGCCTGTCGGATCGCGAGATCGCCTGGTTCGACCGCCTCAAGGAAGCGGGAATGATTTCAACGCCGTTCAACAAGGCATTGTTTCTGAATGCGGATTCCAGATTCCCGGAACTCGCCGGCCTGAAGGGCGCCCTGTGGGGATCCTTCTATGCGCTGCTGGTCTGCTTCCTGCTGTCCTTCCCCCTGGGCATCGGGGCGGCCATCTGGCTTGAGGAATTCGCCCCGAAAAACCGCTTCACGGATATCATCGAGGTCAACATCAACAACCTTGCCGCGGTGCCCTCGGTAGTATTCGGGCTTCTGGCGCTGGCGGTATTCCTGGGGTGGTTCAACCTGCCGCGCTCGGCCGCCTTCGTGGGCGGCATGACGCTGGCGCTGATGACCCTGCCCACCATCATCATCGCCACCCGCGCCGCACTCAAGGCGGTGCCGCCCTCGATCCGCGAGGCGGCGCTGGGGCTGGGGGCCTCGCGTCAGCAGGTGGTATTCGGCCACGTGCTGCCGCTGGCCATGCCGGGGATTCTCACCGGCACCATCATCGGCCTGGCCCAGGCGCTGGGCGAAACCGCGCCGCTGCTGCTGATCGGCATGAACGCCTTCATCACCTCGGCCCCGGAAAGCGCCTTCGAACCGGCCACCGCGCTGCCGACCCAGATCTTCATCTGGGCCGACAGCCCCGAGCGCGGCTTCGCGGCCCGCACCTCGGCCGCGATACTGGTGCTGCTGGGCTTTCTGATCACCATGAATCTTGCCGCAGTGATCCTGCGCCGAAAGTTCGAAAGAAAATGGTAATGCAACCGGAGAACAGCCAAGTGAACCAGCAGGAAACCGGGGCCGGGGAGATCAAGATCTCGGCCCGCGACGTGCAGGTCCATTACGGGGACAATCATGCGCTGGTCGATGTCTCGGTGGACATCAGCGACAAGATGGTCACCGCCTTCATCGGTCCCTCGGGCTGCGGCAAGTCCACTTTCCTGCGCTGCCTCAACCGCATGAACGATACCATCGACGGCTGCCGGGTGGAGGGCGACATCCGCCTTGACGGGGAGGACATCTACGCCCCCGAGGTGGATCCGGTGCACCTGCGCGCCCGCGTCGGCATGGTCTTCCAGAAGCCCAATCCCTTTCCCAAGTCGATCTATGACAATGTGGCCTATGGCCCGCGAATTCACGGGCTTGCGAAGAACCGCTCGGAACTGGATGAAATCGTTGAGAAATCCCTGCGCCGCGGGGCGATCTGGGACGAGGTCAAGGACCGGCTGGACGCGCCGGGAACCTCGCTTTCCGGCGGCCAGCAGCAGCGGCTGTGCATCGCCCGCGCCATCGCCACCTCGCCCGAGGTGCTGCTGATGGACGAGCCCTGCTCGGCGCTCGATCCGATCGCCACCGCCCAGATCGAGGAACTGATCGACGAGCTGCGCCGCCAGTTCTGCGTGATCATGGTCACCCATTCCATGCAGCAGGCAGCCCGGGTCAGCCAGCGCACTGCCTTCTTTCACCTCGGTCAGCTTGTGGAATACGGCGAAACGGGGCAGATTTTCACCAACCCGTCGGATCCGCGCACCGAAAGCTACATCACCGGACGGATCGGCTAGGGAGAGAGCCCATGCACGAACAGAAGCACCATATCGCCACCGCCTTCGACCGCGACCTCGAGAAGATCCAGGCGCTGATCATGAAGATGGGCGGGCTGGTGGAGGTGGCCATCCATCAGGCGGCCCGCTCGCTGGATGAGCGTGACGTGGAACTGGCCGAGAAGGTGCGCGCCGCCGACCGGGAAATCGATGCGCTGGAAGAACAGATCAATCACGAGGCCGCCCGGGTGATCGCCATCCGCGCCCCTGCGGCCTCCGATCTGCGCACGGTGCTGTCGGTGATGAAGATCGCCGCCAATCTCGAGCGCTGCGGCGACTATGCCAAGAACCTGGCCAAGCGTACTTCGGTTCTGGTCCAGGGCCCGCCGGTGGGGGGCACGACCAGATCGGTGCGGCGTCTGGCCCGCGAGGTGGAGCGGATGCTCAAGGACGTGCTCGATGCCTTCATGCGCCGCGATGCGGAACTGGCCGAGGAGGTCCGCCTGCGCGACCAGGAAGTGGACCAGATGTACAATGCCCTGTTTCGCGAATTCCTGACCCACATGATGGAGGATCCGCGCAACATCACCCCCTGCATGCATCTGCATTTCATCGCCAAGAACATCGAGCGCACCGGTGACCACATCACCAATATCGCCGAGCAGGTGATCTACATGGTCACCGGCGAGATTCCCGACGAGCCCCGCCCGAAGGGCGACCGCACGTCGTATGCGGGCGGCGAAAAGAGGAAGGGGTAGGGGAGATGCCCGGGAGGCCGAGAATCCTGCTGGTCGAGGACGAGGCGGCACAGCGCGAGATCCTGGCCTACAACCTGGGCGCCGAGGGCTATGTGGTGGAACAGGCCGCCAGCGGCGACGAGGCGCTGCTGATGCTGCGCGAATCTCCGCCCGACGTGGTGGTGCTGGACTGGATGCTGCCGGGCGTTTCGGGCATCGAGATCTGCCGCCAGATCAAGGCGCGCCGCGAGACCCGTTCCATTCCCGTGATCATGCTCTCGGCGCGTTCGGAAGAGGGCGATCGGGTGAGGGGGTTGGAGACCGGGGCCGACGACTATGTGGTCAAGCCCTATTCGGTGGCCGAACTGCTGGCGCGGGTGCGCAGCCAGCTGCGCCGCGTCCGCCCGGCCGCAACCGGCACGCGTCTGACCTACGAGGATATCGAGCTCGACCCGGAGAGCCACAAGGTCTGGCGCGGGGGCAGGGAGGTGAAGCTGGGGCCGACCGAGTTCCGCCTGCTGACCACCTTCATGGAAAAGCCGGGCCGGGTGTGGAGCCGCGAGCAGCTGCTCGACCGGGTCTGGGGGCGCGACATCTACGTGGACACGCGCACCGTCGATGTCCATATCGGCCGGCTGCGCAAGGCACTGCGCAAGCATGGCGGAGCCGATCCGCTGCGCACGGTGCGCGGCACCGGTTATTCCCTGGGGTGAGGGCTGAGCCGGGGTGCGGCACAAGGCGCAAGCAAAGCGCCGATAATCGATATTATGTTAATACACATTTGCGTGTGCGCACGCCGCCGGCCATTCGTGCGCCACCGTTATCACGAAAAAGCAAAAATCACATTAATATCCGCAGTTTGCGGCAACAGGCTCATGTGTCTTTCCGGGCGCTCCTCGTGCCCCGCCATCCATTGCGCCGCGCGATCGCCCCCCGCATCGGGCAGCCAAGCGT
>JALSGY010000428.1 GCA_026982515.1 Paracoccaceae bacterium | reverse complement strand
GCGAGGCCGAGGCCGAAGCCGGGGAGGTGCCCGATCTTGCCGCCTCTCTCACGGCTGCCCCGGAGTCCACGCTCGATTCGATCATCTCGGGCGGCGGCGCCGAGACCACGGACGAAGAGCCCGGGCCCGAACCGTTCGAACTGGACGAACAGGCGCAACGGCTGATCAGGCTTGCCGAGCGGCGCAAGATGGCAAAGCGCAAGGTTTCGCTGGAGGTCGAGGTCGCCCCGCACCTGGACGTGCGCCGCTTCGCTGCCAACCTGCTGGGCGAGGTGGTGAACCCGGATGTCACCGAGGCGCTGCTGGTGGTGCTCGACGACGACGATGCCGAGTTGCGCGAGGCGGCGCTTGCCTCTCTCGTCCAGCATGGCGAAAGGACAGGCCGCCTGCCGGACCATGCGGCCGGGCCATTGCTGACGCTTGCCACCGCAGGCAATGACGGCGAGGGCGGGACAGAGCTTCGCGTGCTGGCCCTGCGCGCCCTCGGCCGGGTCGAGGGCGAGGAGGCCGAGGCGGTCCTGCGGCAACATCTCGCAGATCCCGACCCGCTGCTCAGGATCGAGGCGGTGCGCGCCCTCGGCAACCGCGCCATCGCCGACCGTCAGATAGAGCAATGCCTCGAGGACGACTACCCCGGCGTCTGCCTGGAGGCTGCCACATCGCTGATCCGCACCCGTGGCGAAGAGGCCGCCGGCCCGCTGGCCGCCTTCGCCTTCCGCCACAACGGAACCTACCGGCAGGAAATCGGCCGGCTGCTGGGCGCCCATGCGCCACGAGGCGGGACCGAGGCCCTGCTGGCGGTTCTGCAAGACGAAGGGATGCGGCGCAGCTGGCTGGTCGCCATTGACGCGCTGGCCGAGATATTCCGCCATGAAAACGATCAGGAGGAACTGAAGATCGCCTGAAGCCGCGTTCGGCCAGGCGTGCGAATGCAACGAACGGGAGGTTGAAAGGATGAGAAGGACACTGTTCACGATGGCCTGCGCGGCCGTGATCGCCGGTATAGCGAGCACTGCGACAGCCGCCAGCTACAAGGTTGTCGAGGTCACGGGCGGCGGCACCATCACCGGCAGCGTATCGGCCGGCGACAATGAACCTGTGGTCAAGAGCTATACCATCTCGAAGGATCCCGAGATCTGCGGCAAAGGCACCCGCGATGTGGAGTTCGTGCGCATCAACAACGGCATGATTCAGGATGCGGTGGTCTTTCTCGAGAAGGTCAAGCAGGGCAAGCCCTTCCCCGAGGATCTGGGCTCCATCACCCTCATCCAGGAGGGCTGCAAGTTCATCCCCCCGATCAGCGTCATGCAGAACAAGGGCGATCTGATCGCCGTCAACGATGACCCGACCCTGCACAACATCCATGCCTACGAACTGATCGGCAAGGCCCGCCGGACGGTGATGAACGTCTCCCAGCCCACCAAGGGCGATACCGTCACCAAGCAGATCAAGGTGCGCAAGGGCAACGGGCTGAAGATCGAGTGCGATGCGCATGATTTCATGCACGGCTTCGTCTTCATGGCCAAGAACCCCTATTTCGCCTTCGTAGATGAAAACGGCGCCTTCCGGATCGATGACGTGCCGCCTGGAACTTACAAGATCAAGGTCTGGCACGGATATCTGGGCGAGATTGACGGCGGCGAGATCACCGTGCCCGAAGGCGGC
>JALSGY010000427.1 GCA_026982515.1 Paracoccaceae bacterium | reverse complement strand
AATAGGCCATTCCTGCGCCCGGGGTCAACCGCGAGGTGCGCCAGCCATTCATTCGGGCCGATGGTTTCCAGATCGGCCTCCAGG
The DNA here is from genome assembly GCA_026982515.1 of Paracoccaceae bacterium. Taxonomy (GTDB): domain Bacteria; phylum Pseudomonadota; class Alphaproteobacteria; order Rhodobacterales; family Rhodobacteraceae; genus S012-89. The sequence goes on along the minus strand of JALSGY010000427.1, from coordinate 1,583 downwards.
ATCGAGGGCACGGCCTCGATGTTCACCCAGCACTCCTCGAACTGGAAGGGCGCGTTGTCGGCATAATGCATGCACTGCAGGTGCAGCACCTTCTGCCCCCGTCGCAGGCCGATTCGTGGCACCAGCCAGTCCGGTGCGGCGATCTCCTGGCGGTGCACCAGCGCATAGCGGTAACGGGCGCCGCGCTCCTCGACTTCCCGTCGGACGATCGGAATGGCGAACCTGGCCTGCTTGTCCGGCAGCATCTTGACGCGCGTGCCGCTCTTGCGCCGGCGCTCGATGATCCCTTCTTCGGTCAGCTCGCGCAGGGCGCGGTTCACGGTGGCGCGGGCACAGCCGAACTCTTCGGCCAGCTCGATTTCCGTGGGCAGGACGGCGCCGCGGGGCCAGATGCCCTCGCGTATCCGGCGGAACACCTCCTTGCGCACATCCTGGAATGTCGTCTTTCGGGCTTCAGCCAAGTGTTTTTCCCGCTCTCTTTCTGCCGGTTTCCGGCCGTCCTCGCCAAAGCCGCTCGGCCCGGTCACGGGCTTTCCCGCAGGCTCGCCACGGCCGCCCGGAAACCGGCCTCTATCTCGTCTCTCGCCACATGGCGGCCGTGGCGCACCACATGACGCCCGGCTGCCCAGACATCCGTGACCGCCCCCTCGGGCGCGGCAAAGATCAGACCGTCCGCCAGACGCTCGTCGGGCAGTGCGAACAGCACATCACCCTGCGTGTCAATCGCCATCAGATCGGCCAGCCGCCCCGCCTCGATCCGTCCCGAATCGCGGCCCAGCGCCCGCGCCGCGCCTTCGGCCGCGGCCAGTATCAGGGCCTGCCCGACAGGGCCGTCGCGAATGGTCATTACGTTGCGGGCCATGTATCCGTGGCTCTGCGAATATTCCAGCATCCGCAATTCATCAGTGAGTGAAATGTTCACGTTGGAATCCGTTCCCACCCCGAACAGCCCGCCCGCGGTGATGAATTCGCGGCCGCTGAAAATGCCGTCCCCGAGGTTGGCCTCGGTGATCGGGCATAACCCCACCACCGCGCCCGTCCGCGCCACGGCGGCGGTCTCGGGGCCGGTCATGTGCGTGGCGTGATCAGGCACCAGTCCGGCCCGATCGCGCAGTTGTCCAGCAGCCACTCGACGGGCGTGCGCCCAGCCAGTCCCGGATGTCGTCCACCTCCGCCAGCTGCTCGGCCGCGTGGATGTGGATCGGCCCGCCGTGATGGACTTGCAGGGTTTCATGCAGCTCTTCCGGCGTGGAGGCGCAGAAGAAATGCGGCGCGATTCCCAGCCGGCAGTCGCCGGGTAACGAGCTCAGCCCCGCACGTGCTGCCTCCACTAGCCGGGCAAAGGACCGGGGTGTATTGGCAAACCGCCGCTGCCCGCTGGCAATCGGCTTCGTCCCCGCTCCGCCGTAACTGTAAAGCACCGGCAGGTGGGTCAGGTCGATGCCGGTCCGGGCGGCGGCGGCGAAGATGCGCCTCGTCATTTCGGCCGGGTCCTCGTAGGGGGCGCCGGAAGGCTGGTGGTGGAGGTAGTGAAACTCTGCCTACCGCGGCAAAGCCCGATTCCGGCATTTCCATGAAGGCCT
>JALSGY010000426.1 GCA_026982515.1 Paracoccaceae bacterium | reverse complement strand
GGCGCTGGCCGGTGCGCGAGCTTCTGGCGGTCCTGGCGCTGTATGTGCTGTATGTCTATGCCAGCGTCGGGGAAGCCCCGGCAGATCCGTATGCCTTTGGCTATGGCGGCATCGGCCCGGCGGTGGTCGCGGTGGTTCTGGCCGGTTGGGCCTGGGTGCGCCGGGACATGCTGTTGGCGGTCGTGGTCGTTGCAGCACAGGTTTTCTGGCTGTCCGGGATCGGCAGCGAAAACTTCTTCGACCATCTCGCCAGCGCCCTGCTGGTGCCGGCGATGCTGATCGGGCTGGCCCGCCGGCTGCGTGGAAAATGACCGGTTACGGCAGCGGTCTGGCAAGCCGCCAGACACCGCCCAGGCCGTCGCCGTTCATGTCGCCCGGCTTCTTGTCGCCGACATACCTGTACAGCGGACGCCCCTTGTAGGCAGCCTGCATCCGGCCGTCCTTGCGCGGGATAAGCGAATAGTTTTCGCCCAGCTCGGTGCCGGGATCCAGGATTACCGGCGGCCAGTTCTCGGCGCATTGGCCATAGCAGTTCGAAACGCCCGGTTCATCCCGATCGTAGGTGTAGAGCGCCATGTGAGCCTGGTTCATCATGTAGACGATACCCTTGAACTTGCGGCTGTGCACAAGGTCGTTGCCATGGGCCTCGGCCAGCGCCGCCCCGGGAGCAAGGGCCAGGGTCAGGGTCAGCGTTGCGGCGGCAAGGGTTTTGGCAGGCGTCATGTAAATCTCCGGCTCGGGTGGCGGTGTGCGTCTGTTTCTGTCGCTCTTTTACCGGGCCGGGGAGAGATGTGCAGGGTCGGAGGCGGGCCGCGGCAATCAACATTTCGCGAAAGGCCCGTGAGTGCGGGGAAACCGCAAGGCGGCCGGGGGCCGTCGGGGCGGTGATTCGCCCCGGTTGCGGATTACAGGGCGGCGTCGGAGCAGTTGCCGACCAGTTCCTCGTAGCGGGTGACGATCCAGCCGGGGATGTCCTCGGGCATGGAGTCGTTCAGGCTGTCCTGCACGTTGGCAAAGATCCTGAGGGTGCGGGAGTCATCCACCATGGCGACGGGCTCGCTCACGATCACCCGGTCATAGACTACCAGCGCGATGGCCACCAGAAGCAGCCCCCTCGCGACCCCGAACAGGAAGCCCAGTCCCTGGTCGATGCCGCTGAGCGCCGAGCGCTGCACGGCGGAGGCAAACAGCGGGGTGAAGATCGAGACCGCCACCAGGGAAACCGCGAACACCCCGGCGAAGGCGGCGATGATCGAAAGTTCGCAGCTTTCGGCAAGGAAATCCCTCACGACGGGGATCTCGCGCACCAGGGGTTCGGCACTTGGGGCGAAGATGAAGGCCGCGATGGCGGCGATGATCCAGCCGGCGATGGCCAGGGTCTCGCGGACGAAGCCGCGCGAGTAGGCCAGTATGCCCGATACGATGACGACCAGCGCCACCACGCCGTCGATGATCGTGAAACCTTCCATGCTCAACACTCCTCGCGCGTGTTAGCCCGCGCCGAAAATCTCGCCCACGAAACTCGTCAGGTCCGGCAGCTGCCTCACCGCCAGCCCGTCGCCCGAGCCGATCTTGCTCCGCGCCGGGACGATCGCCCGGGAAAACCCCAGCTTTCGGGCTTCCTTCAGGCGGTTACCGGTCTGCCCGACGGGGCGCAAGGCTCCTGATAGACTGATTTCT
>JALSGY010000425.1 GCA_026982515.1 Paracoccaceae bacterium | reverse complement strand
GGAAGCCCAGAACGGCTCGCGCACATAGAACGTGGCGGTGCCCGCCTCGGCCAGATCGTCAAGCACCACCGCGTTGCGCACCTCGATCCCGGCAATGCCGTTGGCCCGGTGCACCCGGGGGATGAAGGCGCACAGGGAAGGATCGGCCTCGATGCACAGGATGTTCTTCACTCCCATATGTCTGGCCAGAAAGGACGAGACGACACCGATCCCGGCACCCAGTTCGATGATGCGGTCTTCAGGCTTGACGAATTTCCTGATCCCGGCCATCTCGGCGCGTTCGTAGCGGCCGTTCTCTATCGATCGGGCGATCTGCGGAGTGATGACCGCCGGGTCGTTGGGAATGCGCAGCCCCGCGATTTCCAGGAAGTCATCCATCCGGATCGCCGCGCGATGTCAGGACGGTGGCATACTTGCCGTGCTTCTTCAGCACGCTGACCTTGCCAAAAGCCTTCATGTAGGCCACCCCGCCCGTTCCCTTGCGGATGTCCAGCACGATCGCCCCGCCGGGCGAGACCTGATCGCGGAAGAAGGCGGCGTAGGTTTCGGCCGGGTAGTGGAAGCCGCAGGACGCCAGGCTGATGGCAAGATCCACGGGAGGAACCTCCGAGAGGTCCTGCCTGTTGGGATTGATCGTGGTGATCTTTCCCGGCGGCACACCGTTGGCCTCCAGGAAGCGGCGCGCCTTGGCAAGGCTGGCGTAGCCGGCCCCCTCGTCGGCAAAGCCGAAATGGCGCCCATCGCTGGTTTCGATATCGATCAATACCAGCTCGCAGCCGTAGCGGCGGTAGAGCACCAGATCGGCCAGGGCATAGCCGCAGCCGATGTCCGCCACACGCCCGGGCCTGATCGGGTCGGTGGCATCGGTGAAATAGGAGCACTCCCTCCGGGCCACCTCCATCACACCATCCAGGATCTGCGCGCGGTTGCGGCGGGCGAATTCCAGCAGCGGCCCATCGTCTCCCTCCATCCAGGCCCGGATCTCGCGCCCGGCCCTGCCCACCTCGGAGCGCTGCAGGACGAAATTCGCCACGTCCTCGTCGCTGAACATCGAAAAATCCGTCTCTGCCTCGCTCATCTCGTCCTCCGCCTCCTGCCCTGTGCCCTGCATCATCCACCTGGTCGGCTCGGGGTCTATCCCGTGGGTTTTCAGCAGCTCGGCCACGAACGAGCCCTCAGGCGGCACGCCACCGTGCCTGGCCGCGATATTGCGAAACCGCCGACCCCAGAAATGGATCGAGAGCGTATCCTCCCGGATCAGCCGGCGCGCCTTGCGCAGCCGGGCCGGATTGAGCGACACGCCGGTGATTGCAAACGGGTAGGGGTAGAGAACATGGCCGGGGAAGGCGTGCTCGATCTCGCCGGTCTCCTTCAGGAACCATGTCAGCGCATTGGGCCCCCACACCCCCCAGGGCAGCAGCGAGACATGCACGCCCTCGCCCCTGTCCTTCAGCTCTTGCAGCTCTTCGCGCTTGCGAGCGGGAAACCAGGGAGGAACCGGATATTCGTCTTCGGTGAACTCCAGCATCCGCGCCAGCGTCCGGCTGGATTTCGGCAGCCCCAGCACGCCGTTGTTCACCTGTGGCTTTTCGTCCGATATCCAGCCATGGAAATGGCCGTTTTCCGGTCTTTCCCACGGCCGGCAGCAGTAGGCATCTGTATCGGCCCAGATGTGATCTGTCTG
>JALSGY010000424.1 GCA_026982515.1 Paracoccaceae bacterium | reverse complement strand
CCTCGGGGCGGATGGTTTCGGAAAAATGCGGCGATGAGATGTCGGTCGGGATGACGAAATTCTATCGCGTGGACTGCTTCCGCCAGATCGGCGGCTTCGTGCGCGAGGTCATGTGGGACGCCATCGATTGCCACAAGGCCCGGCAATTGGGCTGGATCGCGGTCAGCTGGGACGACCCCGAGCTGCGCTTCGAGCACCTGCGTCCGATGGGGTCTTCGCAACAAAGCATCTTTACCGGCCGCCGCCGGCACGGGTTCGGACAGTATTACATGGGCACCCATCCGCTGTATTTCATCGCCACCGCAGTTTTCCGCATGGCGCATCCTCCTTATGTGCTGGGCGGGCTGGCGATGTTGCAGGGTTATTTCGGGGCCATGCTGAAGCGGTCCGAACAGCATGGCGATGTGGAACTGCGCCGTTTCATCCGCGCCTACCAGTGGCAGGCGCTGCTGCGCGGCAAGACCGGCGCGGTCGCGCGCATCGAAGCCGAACGCGCCGGGGTATGGCAGGCCTGAGAGGCCGTTCGGCCGGGCTCTTTCGCCAAAACGGAAACCATGGTAGGCTGACGCGCGCTCCAGGTATTGGAGAGCGTGATTTTTTTCGCCTCCCGCAGCCAGCAGACGATTATGCGGGCAGGCTTCATGGTGTTTTTGAATGTGGGTTCCTGGCTTCATTTCGGGCCGCGAAAAGCTCTGGGCATATACGGTTGCAACCCTTGTGGTTCTGATCTGCTGGGGCGTCATTTTTCTTGAAGGCGGCAGGATCAGGTCTTTCGATGAGACGGCCTTCATCGCCATTGCCGACAGCCTGGCAACCCATGGGCGCTATGCCGACGAGAATGGGGAGCTTACCGCCTATCGGGCACCGGGGCTGATCTTCTTCCTGGCGCCCCTTGTCAAAATGGGTGCGGGCGTGGTCGGGCTGCGCCTGGCAAATGCCCTGCTGGTCGGCCTCAGCCTGGTTGTGCTGTTTCATTTCATCCGCCGGATCAGCACGCCGCTTGCCGGATTGATCGCGGTTGCCCTCGTCCCGACATGGCCGGTCGTGATCTATGCATCGTCAACGCTGTATCCCCAGACCCTTGCGGCGCTTGTCCTGATCATCACCGTGAATTTTCTGGAGCGTCTTGCACATGGGCCCTTTCCAATGGTCGCGGCGCTGGCGGGGCTGTCATTCGGATATCTTGTGTTGACCATTCCCGTGGCGCTGTTGCTCCTGCCGGTTTTCCTGGGGTGGATTGTCATCCATTCAAGACATCGCTGGATGCAGTCCCTGGTTTTCTGCGCGGTCAGCCTGTCCCTCGTCGGCGCATGGTCCATGCGCAACCATATGGCCTTCGACACATTCATCCCCGTTTCAACGAGCGCCGGATACAATCTTCTGGTCGGGAACACGCCCGAGGCCAGACATGACACGAGCACCGAAATCCGCTTCCCGGAATATGTGTATGCCGATCTCACCGGCGCCGATGAGGTTGCGGCAAACAGGATCATGACCCGTGCCGCCATCCGGGAAATCCGGAACGACCCGTTGCGCGCCGGAACCCGCTACGCCGGCAAGTTCGCTCACTGGTTTCACTTCACCAACGACCTGGTGTCAGACAAGGTCATTGACGGCGGTGCCTCGGGGGTCGGGATCGGCACCCGGGAGATGGTGCTGCTCATCTCCTATGGTGGCATGATCCTTCCCCTGGTGGTGCATGTCGCCCTCAGGCGGCAATTTCCCTTTTCTCCGGTGGAGCTGCTTTTCCTGTGCCTGTGGGTCGGGGCGGGCCTGGCCTATGCGGTCTTTTTCACACGGGTGAGATTCAGGTTGCCGTTTGACTGGCTGATCATTGCCGGCAACGGGATGTTTCTGGCAGCCCTGGCCGAGCGATACATGAAGCATGGGCGCAAAAATCCGCGCCACGGGTGACAGGGGGCTTTCAGCGGGCGGGGGCCCGGTTCCTATGCCGGATCTTGCGATTGTCTTTCCAGCCAGGCCTGGAACATCAGCACATTCCACAGTTGCAGGCCCCAGTTGTGACTGCCCGACTGATGCTGCCCCCAGAGCCGGGTGATGAGCGCCGGGTCGAGAAACCCTTCGCGCGTCAGCCGGTCCGGCGCCAGAAGCGCTTCGGCCCAGTCGCGCAGCCCGCCGCGCAGCCACAGTCCGATCGGCACCTCGAACCCCATCTTGGGGCGCTCGATCAGCGCTTTCGGCACATGCCGGTAAAGCACCTGGCGCAACACCCATTTCGATTTGCCATCACGGATCTTCAGATCCTGCGGCAGGGACCAGGCGAACTCGGCGACCCGGTGATCAAGCAGCGGGGCCCGGCTTTCCAGCGCCACGGCCATGGTGGCACGGTCGACCTTGGTCAGGATATCGTCGGGCATGTAGGCCAGCATGTCGAGCTGCATCATGCGCTCAAGGTCGCTCAGGTTGCCGCGGGGCGGCACGTGGTCGGCCAGAATGCTGGGCGGGCTCTTGCCGCCGATCACCGCCGCCTCGGGGAAGCGCCAGATCGAGACGAGCTTGCGATGCAATTCTTCCACGTTGCGGCTGCGGGCATAGTCGGCCAGCCGGTGCAGGCGCTGGCCGTTGGGTTCCTTGCCCTGCGGGGTCGGGCGCAGGGGCTCCATCAGCCGGTTGAGCAGGGGCACGGGCAGGGTGCGGACAGCACCGGCACCAAGTGCGCGCAATGGCCGGGGCAGGGCGCGGACCGCCTTCATCAGCGAGGCCCCCTGGCGGTAGCGGTCATACCCGGCAAACAGCTCGTCGCCGCCATCCCCGGAAAGGGCGACGGTCACATGCTGGCGCGCAAGCTGCGCCACGAGGAAGGTCGGAATTTGCGAACTGTCGGCGAAGGGTTCGTCATACATGTCCGGCAGGCGCGGGATCACGTCCCGCAGGTCGGTGTCGCCGACATACAGCTCGGTGTGGTGGGTGCCCAGATGGGCCGCGACCTCTGCGGCAAACACCGCTTCGTTGTAGCGTGCCTCATGAAAGCCGATGGAAAAGGTATGCACCGGACGTTCCGACAGGTGCTGCATCAGCGCAACGATGGTCGAGCTGTCGATCCCCCCCGACAGGAACGCCCCGAGCGGCACATCCGATATCATTTGCTGACCAACCGCATCGAGCAGAAGCGCCTCCAGCCGGTCGACGGCCTCTTGCGGATCCGGGGCAGGGGGGCGGGGCGCTGCGGCGACCTGGCCGCCATCCCAGTAGTGCCGCCGCGCCGGGGCCGGCGCCTGCCGCGAGATTTCGGCGATCTCGCCGGGGCGCAGCTTGGCCACACCTTCGTAAATTGTCCGATCTTCCGGCACATGGCCGTGGCGCAGCATGGCAACCAGGGAATTCCGGTCGATACGCTCCTGAAAGCCGGGATGCGCCCGCAGGGCCTTCAGCTCGGAGCCGAAAAGAAACAACGCATCGCGCCCCGTGCCTTGCCAGCCATAGTAAAGCGGCTTTTCCCCAAGCCGGTCGCGGGCCAGGCTGAGCATTTGTCTTTCCCGGTCCCACAGGGCAAGGGCGAACATCCCCTGCGTGCGTCTGAGGGTGTCTTCCAGCCCCCAGGCCTCGATGCCGGCAATCAGCACTTCGGTATCGGATGTGCCCCGCCAGGGCGGGGCCAGCCCGGCCTGTTCCAGTTCCTGCCGCAAGGACTGGAAATTGTAGACCTCACCGTTGAACACCAGTTGATAGCGCCCCGTGGGCGAGGCCATCGGCTGATGGCCCGTCGGGCTCAGGTCAACGATCGCCAGGCGCAGGTGGCCAAGGGCAACCCCGGCGGCGGCGTCGCACCAGTGACCTTGCGAATCCGGCCCGCGGTGCGCGATCGTGCGCATCATCGCGCGCACGACTTCGGGGGCATCGCGTCCTTGCGGCTGGCCCGGGGGCCAGAGGAATCCGGTGATCCCGCACATCAGAGGCGCCGGCCGCCGAGGCGGGCCACCGGGGGAATGATGTCTGCAGATATGTTGAAACCGAAGACCACAGGCCGGACCCCTCAAGAACTACCGGCCCTCTATGCCGATGCGCGCTTGCGGAGTAAAGCCGTGCCGACCCCTCTGGGCGGGGACTGTTTCCTAGGGCATCTCAAATGCACCGCGCGACGGGTATTGTGGCCGCACATCGCCGTCAAAGTCATCTCGGGCAACCGGACCGGCCAGGGCATCGCCGATGGCATCAGAGCCGGAAAGCGGCGCGTAGGTCGCCGTGATCCCGGGTGGCGTTGCGGTTTGCGATTGCAGGGGCACCGAACTGGTCCTGTAACCCTTTTCGCGCGGCACCCACATGGCGGGGCTGGTTGCCAGCGGCGCATCGCCGGTGACGGGGCTTGTCAGGTTCGGCTGGTATTCGACGTTGTTGGCCTCGGTCACGGCGGTGAAGCCGGTGACATTCACCCTGGCGGCAGGCTGATCCGTCCAGGTATGGTTGGCGGCCGCAAGCAAATTCACCATCGTGTTGGAATAGACCCGAATCGGACTGGACTGGTTTTCCCCATCGCCTTGCGAGCTGTCGGCACGCACAAAGGCGCTGGGGTCGTTTGTTGTCTGCAGGCGCCCGGTGTCGGGCCAGACCATCACGTTGTTTCTGACCGTCACCCCCCCCATGTCGAGGGAAACCATATTGTAGGTCTGATAGCCGCCGACCATGTAATTCTTTTCGATCAGGGCATTGACGGCATGGGCGGTTCCGACACCGGACAGCTTGATCTGCAAGGCTTCGTGCCCGCCCTCGACTGCGCTGGCCGCGACCACGATCTTTGCCCCGGCGACACCTTCCGCATTCAGCCGGAAACTGGGTTGGGTCGCAATGTGGTCGCCGTGCGGCGACCAGCCCTGACGACTGAACCCGTCACAACTGTGAACGATCGTCTTGCCCCCGTTCGAACGAAGCGGGGCCCCCATGTTCGGCGTGCTGTCTACAAGGGCATCCACATGGGCCCGCAGGGAACATCCCGTGATCGCGGTGGCAAACTTGTCGTAGTCAGCAAACCCCCAGGCCTGGAAGTCGGTGATCACACTGTCATTCAGAACGGTTGTGCGATGCGCCGAACTGGAACTGCCATAGTCGGTCGAGAAGATCGCATGCCCGAAGCCCGACATCGACACCTGGTCAAGCAACAGCAACTGGGGCGCATTCTGGAACATGGTAAACAGGTCAATTGCGGTCCCGGAATTGGTAACGCTGGAATAGGGCCCGACAAAGTCAATGCCCTGCAGCACGAAGTCCTTGTCTGCACCGCTTCCTGTCGTTGCCGTGTCGTCCCAGTAAAACCCGCCGGTGCAGCTAACGACAGGGCGGGCGCCGGTGCCGGCGCCGGCCATGATATGACAGGTGGGCCAGCGGCTGGCAGAAGATGTGCCAAGGCCTGCGCCGGAAAATGTGTGGTTTTCCCCCCGGTTCAGCAGGATGCGCCTGGGGGCTGCATCATTGCCCAGCACGGCAGCGATTGCCGCGTCGAAAGAGGTGTAGTGCCCGGCGCCAGCCGGCGCATTTGTCCAGTCCGATGACGGGCTGACAAACAGCGTATTCAGCCCCGGAAACTGGGCATCCGGGTTGCCGACAGGCACCTGCAGGGTTGCTGTGGCCTGCTTGCCTGAAGAGGGTTCGACCACCAGGACCGAAACGGTATAGATGCCCTCTGCGCGATAGGTATGAGACGCCATCGGCCCATAGGCGACATTGGCATTGCGATGAACGGGCGGAAGGTTCTGCGGCGCGCTGAACGTGTAGGCATCGCCGAAATCCCAGAAATAATACAGGTCATGAAAGCGGTCATCGTAGATCGCGCCACCGCTCGGCCCGGCGGCATCGAACCCGCTGACCGCCACCTCGAAGACAACCCCTTCCGGCGCGCACCAGAGCCGGGAACGGCGAATGATGTTGATCTGTGCTTCCACTCCTGGTGTGTCTCCTCCCTGACCCTGGTTTGCCGCCCCATCGATCGGGAATGCGCCGATCGAAACCGAGAACCCTAATTCCATATCTACCTCTGGCCAAGAAAAGAATATAGCCCAGGCCGGCAAAAGCGAACCAAGGCCGTTTCCGACGGGCATTTTTCCCCGTCAACACGAGGCCCTCAGCTTTGATGACAATGGTCAAGCTTTGGTGTATGCACCGCGCGATGGGGGGCAGAGCGCAGGGACAAGCGGGTGTTCCTCAACAAGAAAATGACCCGGGTGCAGCGACTTTCGTCTGTTTCGCCCGTCCTGAAAAGAGGCCCCTTGGGTGATGGTTGCTAATATTGCCCTGTTTGGTTGGCCCCTGGTTGTGATGGTGCTGTTTCGCACCTGTTCCAGACCCGTCGCCCTTCTTGCGTCCATCATTGCCGGCTACCTGCTTTTGCCGACCCAGACCGAACTGAACCTGCCGGGGCTGCCGACACTGAACAAGGATACCGTGCCGGCGATCGCCACGTTCCTGGTCGTTCTGATGGTTGGAGCAGGCAAGGACCAACAAGGCCCCGCCGGCTGGGTGCCCCGCAGCCTGCTGCCCAAGATACTCGTGAGCGCGATCGTCATCGGAACGTTCCTGACGGTGGTCACGAACGGGGATGCACTGATCTACGGGGCGACTTTCGTACCCGCCCTGCGGCTTTGGGATGCGCTTTCGGCCATTCTGACGGTTCTGGTCTCGCTGCTTCCGCTTTTTCTCGGGCGCAGGCTTCTGGCCAGGCCAGAGCACCACCAGGTCATTCTTGTCGCCCTGGTGGTCGCGGCATTCCTCTATTCGTTTCTCGCTCTTTACGAAGTGCGCATGTCGCCACAGCTGAACAATATCATCTACGGGTTTTTCCCTCACAGCTGGCTTCAGCATATTCGGGCAGGAGGGTTCCGACCAATCGTTTTTCTCGTTCACGGGCTGTGGCTGGCGATCTTCTTTTCCGGAGCGATCCTTGCAGCTTTCGGCCTGATGCGTCTTTCGACGGGAAATCTCAAGGTCGCGTATCTCGGGGCGGGCCTGTGGTTGCTGATGACCCTTGTTCTGGCCAAATCCCTGGGCGCGCTGGCAATTACCCTGCTGCTCTTGCCCATTGTCGTGTTTTCGCCCGTGCGCATCCAGTTGCTGGTGGCTGCGGGTGTCGCGGTGATCGTTCTGCTTTATCCGATGTTGCGCGGGGCCAACCTGATTCCCGTCGATCAGGTTTTCAATTGGGTCCAGGGGCTCAGCCCGGAGCGCGCGGAATCTTTCGGGTTTCGTCTGGCAAACGAAGATATCCTGCTGGAAAAGGCAAGCGAACGTCCACTTTTCGGCTGGGGCGGATGGGGGCGCAGCTTTGTCTATGACGAATTCGGAAGAGACATCAGCGTCACCGATGGCTACTGGATCATTGTCATCGGCATTGGTGGCTGGGTCAGGTATCTTGCCGAGTTCGGATTGCTCTGCCTGGCCCCGATCCTTGCGGCCTGGCATGCCCGCCACTACCGGATCGGCCTGGAGACCTCGGTGCTCCTTCTCATCCTTGCAGGCAACCTGGCCGATCTCATTCCCAATGCAACCATCACGCCGCTGACCTGGCTGATGGCCGGCGCGATCTGGGGCCGGTTGGAACTGGGCCGCGATGTGAACGCCTCGCCTGCCGAAATACCGACGCCAGAGCCGGAACGGGCGCGTGCAGCCTATGCCCGCCGGGCGCCGGAACCGGCCACACCCGAACCGGAACAAGCCGGACAACCCGCCCCGGAACCAGCGGCGCGGCAACGATACACACGCCAGAAAGCCAGGATCAGGCGGGACCGGGCCGATGGACATAACAGGCCGAAAACCCGATGAGCGCGGCATGAACAGTTCCGATATGGCAATTGGCGTCGTGATCATCGGGCGCAACGAAGGGCCGCGCCTGTTGCGCTGTCTGGACTCTGTAAAAGGTCTGGCCGACCAGGTCATCTATGTCGACAGCGGCTCAACCGATGGCAGCCAGGACGCCGCGCGCGCGCAGGGTGCCCGGCTGGTCGAGCTTGATCGCGACCGACCGTTCACCGCAGCGCGGGCGCGCAATGCCGGGCTCAGGCTGCTGGCCGATCACCGGTCGCCCCCCGCGCTGGTGCAGTTCATCGACGGCGACTGCGAAATGCAACCCGGCTGGCTGCCGGCGGGGCGGGCCTTTCTCCGGGCGAACCCCGGGGTGGCAGTGGTCTGCGGGCGCCGACGAGAGCGCTTTCCGGACGCCTCGGTCTACAACCGGCTGATTGACCGGGAATGGGATACGCCCGTGGGGGAAACCAGGGCCTGCGGTGGCGACGCACTGATGCGCATGGAGGCCTTGCAGGAGGTCGGCGGGTTCAATCCCGCTCTCATTGCCGGCGAAGAGCCCGAGCTTTGCGTCCGGTTGCGCGCGGCCGGCTGGACCATTTGGCGCCTGGATGAGGAAATGACGCTGCATGACGCGGCGCTCAGCCGGTTTTCACAGTGGTGGAAGCGCAATCGCCGGGCCGGCCATGCCTATGCCGAGGGCGCCGCGCTGCACGGGGCCCCGCCCGAACGTCATGGCGTGCGGCAGGTGCGTTCGGCCCTGGCCTGGGGGGCCGGGCTTCCGCTTCTGGCGCTTTCCGGTCTGGCTCTGACACCATGGTCCCTGCTGCTTTTGCTGGGCTGGCCGGCCCAGGTCCTGCGCCTCGGGCTGCGCGAGGGGGACTGGGCGCATGCCTTTTTCCTGACTCTTGGAAAACTGCCCGAAGCGCAGGGCGTGGCCGACTACTGGTGGGGCCGGGTGCGGGGCGCCCGACGGGGGCTGATCGAGTACAAGTAACCTGCTAGCCGCCGGCTGCGAAAACATCTGCCAGCATGGTTTGGGCCGTCGGACTCATCCAGAGCGCCAGCGTTCCGATTGCAAGGGCCAGTATGAGAAAACCCAGGTCCTGCCCGGGATACCACCCGCGGTATGGCCGGATGAAATAGACCAGGGCGGGATAGGTCAGGATGTCAATCAGGACCGAAGCAAGAACGGCGCCCAGCACGCCGTAATTCTGCACCAGAACAAGCAGCACGATCACCCTCAGGACAGCGGTTCCCACGGTGAGAATCGTGAAATCCCGGGAATTGCCGTTGGCCAGCAGGATCGCATCATAACCGCCGATGATGATCTTGCTCAGCAGCGACAGGCTGACCAGCACCAGAAGCGGCCCCGCCAGCTGGTAGCGCGAATCATACAGCAATGAGACCAGCGGCTCGCCGCCAAGCGCCAGCACCGCTCCAAGACCGAGAAACGCAAGCCTGAGCAGGAACCGGGCCTGTCCGATCTGGGCCCGGTTGCCTGCATTCTCGGAGGGTGGTCTGTTCTTGTAAAGCGGCAGAAGAACGCGGCTGACCAGATGGTTGTTCAGCATCTGGGGGATCCCGGCAAACAGCAGGGCGATCGTATAGACGGCAAGCTCTTCCAGGCTGATGAACTTGCCAAGCACCAGCCGGTCGCCATGCTGGATGAAAAACCCCGCGATCGTCCCGAGGAAAATGTATTTTCCAAAATGGAAGATCTCAAGGAAGGCGGACTTGTCCCAGCCTATGCGGTTGCCCGGCCCGGGCAGGAAAACATGGGACAACGCGGTCTTCGCCATGGCGATGGCCAGAGAGCCCAGAACCAGCGCCCAGACTGACTGCAACCAGAGCGCCAGGCCGATCATGACAAGTGTTCCCACAACCTGTGCCGCAAGTTCGAGCGCCGTCAGCCGCCCCAGGGTAAGATGCCTGTTTGCGGTATACATGCCGATCGAACTGAACCCGGCGATCACCGTGCTGAACCCGACAACCGGAATCATCCGGGCCAGGGCATCCTGTTCGTAGAAATGGGCAATCGGGATGGCCAGGGCGCAGGCCGCAAGCCACAGCACGATGCCGCGCAGTATCTGAAGCGTCCAGGCGGTATTCAGAAAGGTTTCTTCATCGCCGCGCGCGCTTTGGATGATCGACGGGCCGATGGCGATATCGGAAAACATCTCCAGCCCGGCCAGAACGATCAGCACCAGCGCCATCAGACCGAAGGCCTCGGGAAAAAGGATCCGCGTCAGGATCAGGTTGGAGCCCAGGCGGATGACCTGACTGCCACCGAAGCCGATAATGCTCAGGGCCGTTCCCCGGATCGCACGGGCTTTCATCCCGTCTCCGGTCAGGATCGAGAAAACCAGGTTTTTCATGATGTCAGCTTCATCCCGCGGATACCTTCGGCAAGCCCTTACGATATCTGTTCGGGAGAAGCGAGAAAACAACGTCCTGGGGGCTGAAACATGGGTAATTGTCCGGGTTTGACGAATAATCCGCCATTCTGGCACCCGTCATCGCATCATGGGCCGAAATGGCCCGATCTCATCGGGGCCGGGAAAGATGGACGGGCCATCTTTTAACATAAGAAACATTATGCGAACTGGCGCCCGGCTGCCCCGACATCCTCTGGCGCCAACCGGAAACGGAAGCATGTCTCGGGTCCGATGCGGACTGTCGGCATGGTGGGTATGAGGCCGGTTGCATCCATCCAGCGATGCATGGCCGCCTGGCTGGGGTAGATCGGCCGGGACGTTGTCGATGTGCTGCGTTCGGGAATGATGCGGCGGCCCATGGTCATGTAGCTCAGCGTATTGATGATCGTGATGGCAAAGGCCTTCGTGCCATGCCGCCCGTGCAGCAGCTCGCCCAGCCCTTCGCTGAAACAGGACTCCAGCGTCGCCCCGATGATGATCAGCTCTCCGCCCGGACGCAGGACACGCGCAATCTCGGTCAAGGCCGGGCGTATGTCAAAATACTGATGCGCCGTGACACAGAGAATCAATTCTGCGTGGTTGTCGCCAAACGGCAGTGCTTCGGCCGCACCCGGCAGAACTTCCGGTGCCGGCAACCCTTCCCGCTCACACAAGATGGCCCCCAGCTGCGCATAGCACTCCACCGGCTCCAGGCCGCAGACCCGGGCGGCGGTCCCGCTCATCGACATCAGGTTGGCGCCCATTCCCGACCCTATTTCAAGAACCGACTTGCCCCGGAAGTATTCGAGCGACAGGCCCGGTGCCGCCCCTTCGAACGGCAGCGCTTTCGCGCGTTCCAGCCAGAACTGGTATTCGCGACAGGAATCCGCCACACATCCCCCCGTCCCGGTGGGACGCCCGGACTGCGCGTCGATCCAGCCCAGGTCAACGGCCTGCCGAACGGTCTGTGCAGGGAAGCCGCCGGTGTCCAGTGACAGGCTGACATGATGCATGAAACGGATGAGCTCGGCCGACCCTTCGCCGAGCAGCGCTTCGCGCGCCTGCATCAGCTGCGTCTCATCGAACTTCATGTCCACTCTCCCATCGCCCCGGCCACCGGATCCTCCGCAAGCCCCCGTCACTTCCGTTTCAGCACTCCCAGGTTGCGGGCCGGATCTTCCACGACGACCTCGAAGCTGTCGGAAAATGCGGTGTTGCCCATGTTGCCGGTTGTCGTCCACGTGGCAATCCCGTGCCAGTCGGCCAGATATTCGATCGGGCTGTTCAGCACATAGTCAAGGACATTGCCCTCTTCCTGAAGCGCCCGCAGCGCATCCGGGTTGACCTTGCCGTCCAGATTGATGGTCCGGTCATGCCAATATCCCAGCGTTCCGGTCTGTATGGCACCGACCCAGGCCTCATCCGCCACGTTCTGCTGCACCCATTCGACAACCTGGAAATGCCCCTGCTCGCGGGCGCCCGGGACAAGAAAACGCGCCAGCAGGGCGACAGACAGGGCAAGCCCGGCCACGCCAAGCAACCGCACCAGCGCAGCCCCGTTGCCCGGCGCCAACCGCTGCGCAAGACCGATCAGCACCGAAATGCTGGCGATGATTGCAAGCGGGGCAAGCGGGGACAGGTATCGGCTGAGAAACCATGGCGCGCCAAAGGTGAACCCGTAGTAGAAACAGATCGCCAGCGCGAACAGAACATAGGCCCCGATGACATACCGCATCACCCCTCCCCGGCGCCAGACACCGACAAGAAAGCTCAGCACAATGACGGCAACAAGCAGCAGGGCCACGGCCATGAACACCGGGTTGCGTTCCAGCGCGCCAGGCACCGGCAGCATGGGGAAGAACAGTTCGAACAGTTTGGCCGGCAACAGATCGGCATGGGCAGCGAAACTGGTGCCACGGGCTTCGGCCGCGCCACTGATCGGCACGATCGAGCCGAAATTCAGGTAGTTGTTGATCAGCCAGGGGGCCGCAAGCGCAACGCTCAGAAGGCCGGGCGGGATCAGGCGCAGCACCACATCCGCCAGGCTCCGGCGCAGTGTCACCAGGTCATGCACGGCCCAGACCGCGAATATGGCCGTGATCAGGAAGACCGCGTCATTGCGCGCCAGAAAGGTCACGCCACAGGCTCCGCCCAGGATCAGGCGATCGCGCATCGTCGCCGCCTCGCCCCGCGCCAGAAGCCGGCCGAACAGCAACAGGGTCACCGTGACCATGAGCGTATACAGCCCGGTTTCCAGGCCATTCATCGTATGCAGCAGCAAAAGCGGGCTGACAAACCACAGCGCCGCCACCAGCCAGGGCCAGAGTGGGGACGGATCCTGCGGCCTGAGCACATCGCGCGCCAGGGCGCGCACCGAAAAGACCGCCGCCACGGAAATGACGACAGAAATCAGGTGCACACCGACAAGCCCCCCGGTCTTGTCGCCGCCGGTCAGCAGATAAGGCAGGGCAAACAGGAATGTCGCCAGCGGCTGGACGCCATTGCTCGGGATGGTGCCGTCGGACACCGACATTCCCAGCCCGATTGCCATGTTCCGGGCAATGGTCAGCATCAGGTAGCCGTCTTCCGTCATGAAAAACTGCGCCAGCGCAGGGGGGCCCGCAATGACGGGAAACAGCCGGTAGGCCGCCCCGAACACCAGCGCCGCCGCAATGAACAGGAAAACGGTTCTTTCCTTGAGAAGGCTCATCTTGCGGTTCCGATGTCTTGTAAGATCATTTTCACTATGCATGCACTGATCACTATGAAATTTGGCGCGGCTTAAAAAGCGCCGATCGTCGAAAGGTGCCGCCTGACGACCAGTCAGATACAGTCACACGGGAACCACCTGATTGGGCACGTCCGGGAAACCGGAAAAATTGCTCCGCTCAAATGCCGACAAGACGCAACCGAAAGCGCTCGGGTCCATCATAACGGCCGATCCCGATCCGCGGCAAGGCGAAAGGGTCGCTTCCGGGGGGGGCGGGCCGATCGCCAAGTATACTGGCAGAAGCAAAACCAAGAGCCGCCATTTCAGATACCAGCGCGGGTGAAAAATTTCCGTTCGGATAGGCAAAATGGCGCACCGGCTGGCCCGTCCAGGCGCGCAGAAGCTCTCGTGAGCGGGCAATGCTGTCGCGCGCTTCGTTCAACGGGATCTGATCCAGCAGGCTGTGACAATGGCTGTGGGCCCCGATTGTCACATGGGGGCTGGCCGCAAGATCGCGAAGCTGCTCGACCGACATTGGCCGGAGCGGGGAAAATGCGTCTGTCCCTGTGCCGGCCCCTGCCCCGGCCTGGGCAACAACATCCTGGGCCAGGGCCTCCCGATCCGGCGGGGCCACAGCTTTCAGCGCTTCCAGTATGTCGCCGATGACCTGCCAGCGGGCCTTGCCGCGCGCCGGGCCGACCGTCCAGCGGCCCAACCCGGCAGCCGTCAGGTCGATCTGCCCCGCCCCCTCGCGCTGCAAGGCATTCATCACCCGGTCAAACCAATAGGGCACCCCGCTTTCGATCTGGCCGGTTGCGACATAGACGGTCACCGGCACGCCCTCGGCCTCGACCAGAGGACGCAGATATTCATACAGTCCCCACTCGCCGTCATCGAAAGTCAGAACCGCCCGCGGTCGGGTGCCCGGCCGGGCAGGCTCCAGCCCTTCATCGAGGCTGACGATATCGTAGTCGCGCCGCAGGATATCCAGTTGGCGGCGGAAATCACCCAGCCGCAGGGCCAGCCAGGCATCAAGGTTTTCATTGTCGGGACGCAGCGTGTGATAGCACAGAACGGTCAGCGGCTTGTTTCGCAGCGCGCGCCAGCGCAACATCCCATGCACCGGCGCCGAACTCAGCAGGCCGAGAGCTGCGCGTTTAGCGGCAGATTTCATCAGGCCGCTCCCCGCAAAAAAGGGCCCTGAGCCGCGTCGCGCCGACATCGGCATCATGGCGGATCCTGACCCGGTCATGCCCGGCATCACCAAGCGCCTGCAGCGCCTCTGCCGGCAGGGACGCGCTTTCGGTCATGGCCTCGGCCAGCGCGCGCGCGCGGCCGGCCGGAACCAGCCAGCCGGTTTCACCGGGCCGGACCAACTCGGGAATACCCGCGATATAGGTTGAAATCACCGGGCGGCGCTGTGCCATGGCTTCCATGATCACCACCGGCAGCCCCTCGGTAAAGCTCGGATGCACAAGCACCCGACAGCCGCGGATCCGCTCGCGCACTTCGTCCGAGCTGATCCAGCCCGTGATCTCGACAGCCGCCCCCAGACCCAGGTCATCGATCCGACCCTCGACAAGCGGCCGCAATGGCCCGTCACCGGCAAGGACCAGCCGCGCCGTCGGGTGTGCTTTCAGAACCGTTGAAAAGGCCTCCAGAAGGACAAGATGCCCCTTTTCCGAACTCAGCCGACCAACGCTCAGAAACACCGGCTGTTCGGGCAAGGGAGCCGCCTTCGGGGCAAACGCGTCTTCCGGCAGCCCGCAATGGACCACCCTGATCTTGTGCCACAGATCAGGCGGCACGTTATACATCAGCTGGCTGGCGATATATGCGCAGGACGCCGCCACGAATTTCGCATGGGTGGTCTTTTGTTCAAGGGCCTGTGCCTTCGGATCGTCAAACACCTCCGATCCATGCGCCGTGAAGCTGAATGTCGGCCCCCCCAGGGCCTGGACCAGCGCCGCGATCTCGGCGGAATTGGTGCCGAAATGGGCGTGAAGATGCGATGCCCCGCTTGCCTCCAGCCATTGCACGATCCGACAGGCATGGGCCAGGTAGACCAGGTGGAACGGCCAGGGCCGCGCCCCGTTTTTCGACATGGACAGGGCCAGTTTCAGCGCCTTCCAGAACCGCCCCGGCCGCAGCACCAGGCATTTCAGCGCTCCAAGCAGCAGGCGCGGCAATCCGTCCTTCAGCGTATGGCGCGTCTTTTCCAGTTCATCCCGGTCGCGCGGATCGACAAGCTCGCTGTCCCAGCCGCGCAGGGCAAATCTTTCCACCTCGACGCCCTGGCGTTCGAGCGCCCGGATTTCGCGCCGGATAAAGGTGTGGCTTACGGCCGGATAATGATTGACGAGATAGGCAACACGCATGGAACAGTCTCTTTTTCAGCCCCCGGCCGGCGACGCACTCCGGCGTGAAAAACGCCAGTTGCTTTCGCACATGGCCCGCAGATCATGCTGCGCCTCGAACCCCAGAACGTCGCGTGCCAGGGAAACATCGGCAAATGACACTGCCGCATCACCCTGCCGGCGTGCAACAACCTGATGTGCCAGCTTGCGCCCGCATATGTCCTGATAGGCGTCCAGAACCTCCAGCACACTGTGGCCCCGGCCCGTCCCCAGGTTGACCAGATGCCCCTGTCCGCGTGTCAGTAGCGCCTCCAGTGACAGGACATGGCCGCGCGCAAGATCCGAAACGTGAATATAGTCGCGCACACCGGTTCCGTCCGGGGTCGGGTAGTCATTGCCATAAATCATGAGTTCCGGCAGCTCTCCGTTTGCAACCCGCGCAATCACCGGCACCAGGTTCGAAGGCGGCTGGCTCGGATCTTCCCCGATCAGCCCCGAAGGGTGTGCCCCCACCGGGTTGAAATACCGCAATATGCCCACGATAAACCCGGGATCGGACCGGGCAACATCCGTCAGGATGTTCTCTCCGATGGCCTTGGTCCGGGCATAGGTATTCATCGGGGCAACCGCGTCGTCTTCGCGGATCGGCACCCTGTCGGTATTGCCATAGATCGCCGCGCTCGAGGAAAACACGATCGCATTCACATCATGGGCGCGCATTGCCGCCACGACATTGATCAGCCCGGTGCAGTTGCTCTGGTAATAACCGACCGGATCGGCCTCGCCCTCGGCGATGCTCTTGCGGGCGGCAAAATGCACGACCGCATCGAACCCGCGCCCGGAAAAAGCGCCGTCCAGAGCCCTGGCATCCCGGATATCGCACTCGATCACATCGACGGGCTGCCCGACAATCTGCGCCAGGCGCCCGGGAACATCCCGATGCGCATTCTCGAAACTGTCGAGAATCGTGACCTCATGACCGGCTTCAGCCAAAGCCACAAAGGTATGCGAACCGATGAACCCGGCCCCGCCAGTCAGAAGAATTCGCTTGCCCATCCTGCCCTACCACATTTCATCCCGCGCCCTGCCCGCCCCACACCGGACATGCGCCTGACAGCAGCCTTAATGGAAAGTCGCCACCGAAGCATCTGCCAATGACCGATCTCCGCTCACAAGAAACAGAAGGGCTGTGATGCCCGCATCGTCCCGACGCCCGCGACAAAGGCCGTGGCAAGTGGAAAGCGGGCATGCAGGCCGGTGCCGGCGCTCAGGAGGCCAGCGCTGGCCGGATGGCCGGCGCCGGCACCCCGCCGAGCGTTTCCCAGCCGCAGCGTTCTGCATGAATGCGCGGATCAACTTCGGCCGCAACGGCGATGGCTTTCCTGTGTTCAACGCTTTCACGCATCCGTTTCCTGACACCGCGCAGATGCAGCCCGTGCCACGAAACCTTTGCAGTCGGAGAATGCAGGGGCAATTGCGCGCGCCATTTCTTGCGCACGAAATGATAGCCCTGCGCATAGTCTTCTCCCAGGTCGCCCTTGAACCTGTCATTATGAACAAGCGGCAGGGGCACGTTCCAGGCGCCATGGCCCAGGGCCCAGGCCGTCTGCACGATATCCAGCCCGTAAAAATGAAAATGCGCCATGCCTTCATCAAAGCGCAGCCCTTCGTGGCGCCGCAGGACGATCAGCAACTCGTCGCTGCTCTTGATTGCGACAGGTTCGGTGGCGACGCGGCCGACAACCTGGCCGATCGAAGACGACCAGACCGGGCCCCACCCCGTGCCATGCTCATCGATCCCGTAGGGGGCAATGATCCCCCAGTCCGGGTCGACCGCTTCAACCTCCGCAATCCGGCGGGCAAGAAGCTGCTCCCAGCCATCCGGCAGGAAAACATCATGGTGGGCCAGGATAACGATCGGAGCATCTGTTCGGTCAAGAATGCGGTTGTAGCCGGTGGCGGCGCTTGTCGGGTTTTTTTCCACGACAAGCTTGAGCGCGCCCGAGCGAACAGCCGGAGACAGCATCAGGTTGGCGGACAGGATGTCGGCGTTGTTTGACAGGCAGCCAATGACCATGTCTGCCGATTTTTCAGGCCGTTTCTTCTGCGACACTCTTCACCTATTGATGAATTTTCCTATTCATCCACACTATTTACGGGTTCTGCGGGAATTTACATCCCCTGACCGGAGAATCCGCCCGGTCGGCGCGAAGTTGCAACAATGGCCCCGACGCGCTGCAATTCATCGACTGTCCGCCCTGGCTGCCGTCAGGCGGAAACCCGGGCCGCAGAGCCGCGCCGCGCCATGCGACCGCTCAACACGAAACCGCCCATGCCGGCCAGCAAAAGCCAGAAACCGGCCGGAAGCGGCACCGGGGAAATCGGCGTCAGATCGCCCGCATACCGCAGGGTGTCCATGTCGGACCTGAAGCTCACGGCGCCAAGAATTCCACCGGTCGACAGACCCGAAAAGTCGACGAGCATGTCGGTGAACAGATCGCCCCGCGCCACATCGCCGGCCATGTTCACGATCCCCGAATAGGTCGCCGTGATGCTGCCCTGCAGACCGGAATAGGCACTGTAAAGCTCGAACGGATAGCCAAAGCTGGACCCTGGCGTAGAGGCCGGATCGGGATCGAAGATGAACGTCGTGTCAAAAACCGAGCTGGCCGGAGCAAGCTGGATGAGAAGCGAGGTCAGCAGGCGGGTCGTCGTCATTTCGAACCCGTCCCAGCTCATGTAGACATATGTGTCCGTCCCGGCCGCTTCGCCATCGATGCTGTAGTTGAATGTGCGCAAGGCGTTCCAGACGATCTCTTCGCTTGTTCCATCGGCATAGGTCGCCGTAAAGATCGCACCATCCAGATCAACCCCGTCTGTCCCGGTGTTGTCACGAATCCCGTAAACCGTTTCCTGAGGATTATCGGCAACCCGGACAATATTGACCGTCGCCGCCTGCGCCGTCCCGACGGCGGGCAGATAAACCATTGCGCAAGCCACGCAGGCTTTCAAAAACTTCAACCCCATTACCCACTCCTTCAATATCCCGGAAATAGCCGGGAAACTCATCCTCGGCCAAACTGCACCATTGGGGCCATGATTGCAACGCAATGCTGCCGCAATTGGCGCTGCTGAGCGGGGCAAAAAACCGGAAATGGCCCTGTTTTTTCTCGGAAACCGCCACGATCACCCGTTTTTTCACCCTGAAAACAAGGGGTAAAGGCGCGCTCACGGGCCATCCACCCGGGCAAGACCCCGGGCAGGTTCACCAGAAAAGCGCGGAATGATCTTGCCGGGAACCGAACCAATCCGCCCGCTCACGAAACATTGACGCCGGATCGTGATCATCAGGGCAATTTTCCGGGCTGCCGCATTTGAGAATGGCCTGTCCCATGCTACTGCCCGATACGCAACAATGCCGCTGTTTGACCCGGCGAATTGCCCCCGGTAGAAAAAGGTTGGTCTTTTTGATTATCTCTGGATTTTTTTCGAGTCTTTCAACTCTCAGAAACCCGCACTTGATGCGATAGGGACTTCGCATTTCAATGAATGACACGACACATCGCAGCGCCGACACCGACATCGCCATCGTCGGCATGGCCGCACATCTGCCCGGCGCGGGCTCGATAGACCAATACTGGGCCAACCTGCGCGACGGCATCGAATCGATCCGCCAGTTCAGCCGCGAGGAGCTGCTGGAAAACGGCGAGGCGCCGCACCTGCTGAACCGCCCCGACTATGTGCCCGCCGCCGCCCCGCTGGAAGGGTTCGAAACCTTTGATGCCGAATTCTTCGGGCTGTCGCCGAAAGAAGCCGCGATCATGGACCCGCAGCACCGCCAGTTCCTGGAGGTGGCCTGGGAAGCGCTGGAAAACGCCGGCCACCCGCCGGAAAAGGCCAGGGGGCCGATCGGGGTGTTTGCCGGCTGCGGCATGGGCAGCTACTTTTATTTCAACGTCTGCTCGAACCCGGACCTGGTTGAAGACGTGGGCATGTTCCTGCTGCGCCACACCGGCAACGACAAGGACTTCCTGTCGACGCGGGCCAGCCACATCCTTGACCTCAAGGGCCCGAGCATCAACCTGCAGACCGCGTGTTCGACCTCGCTGGTGGCCACCCATTACGCGGCCCAGGCGCTGATGACCGGCGAATGCGACATCGCGCTGGCCGGCGGGGTGACAATCGAACTGCCGCAGGGGCGCGGCTATATCTACAAGGAAGGCGAAGTGCTGTCGCCCGACGGCCATTGCCACGCGTTCGATCACCGCGCCCAGGGCACGGTGTTCGGCTCGGGCGCGGGTGTCGTGGTGCTGCGTCGGCTGGCCGATGCCATCGCCGACGGCGACCATATCTGGGCCGTGATCAAGGGCACCGCCGTCAACAACGATGGCGCCGCCAAGGCCGGCTATCTTGCCCCGTCGGTCGACGGCCAGGCCGCCGCCATTTCCGAAGCGCTCAGCATGGCCGGCACGCCGGCCGACACCATCGACTATGTCGAGTGCCACGGCACCGGCACCTACCTGGGCGACCCGATCGAGGTGGCCGCCCTCACCCAGGCGTTTGGCGAAACCACCGATGAAACCGGCTATTGCCGGCTTGGCTCGGTCAAGACCAACATCGGCCATCTCGACACCGCGGCCGGGGTTGCCAGCCTGATCAAGACCGCGCTGTCGCTGCACAGGCGCCAGATCCCGCCCTCGCTCGGCTACGAAAAGCCGAACCCGGCAATCGACTTCGCGCACAGCCCGTTTCGCGTCAACGACCGGCTGAGCGACTGGCAATCGCACAAGGGGCCGCGCCGGGCCGGGGTGAACTCGCTCGGGGTCGGGGGCACCAATGCCCATGCCGTTCTGGAAGAAGCCCCCGAACGGGTCGCCTCCGAAGCCTCGGACTGGCCGTTCCAGCTGCTGTGCATTTCGGGGCGCAGCAAGGGCGCGCTCGACGGCAACGCCGCCCGGCTGGCCGCCCATCTGCGCGCCCATCCCGAACAGCCCCTGGCCGACATTGCCTGGACCCTGAAGGAAGGCCGGCGCGAATTCGAAAGGCGCCGCGTCGTCGTGGCCGAGACCCACGAAGAAGCCGCCCGCCTGCTCGAGGAAAACGACCCGCGCCGCGTTTTCACCCACACGGTGGTCGGCGACGACCCGGAGGTCGTGTTCATGTTCCCCGGCGGCGGGGCGCAATATGCCGGCATGGCGCGCGACCTCTACGAGACCGAGCCGGTCTTTGCCGAATGGATGGACCGCGGCCTGGAAATCCTGCAGCCGAAGCTCGACTATGACATCCGCGCAATCTGGCTGCCCGAACCCGGCGCCAGGGCCGAGGCCGAAGACCGGCTCAAGCAGCCGTCGGTGCAATTGCCGCTGATCATGATCGTCGAATATGCGCTGGCGCAGCTGTGGATGAGCTGGGGGGTAAGCCCGGCAGCCCTGGTCGGCCATTCGATGGGGGAAAACACCGCCGCCTGCGTGGCCGGGGTCATGTCGTTCGAAGACTGCATCGGGCTGGTGCACCTGCGCGGTCGCCTGTTTGATACGGTGCCTGCCGGCGGCATGCTGTCGGTGGCCCTGCCCGCCGAAGACCTGAAGCCGCTGCTGGGCGACGACCTGGACCTCGGGGCGGTCAACGCGCCGGGGCTGAGCGTCGCCACCGGCGCCCAGGATGCGCTGGACGCGCTGGAAGCGGTGCTGAAAGAACGTGACATCGACTGCCAGCGCATCCCGATCGACATTGCCGCCCATTCGCGCATGCTCGAACCGATCCTGAAGGATTTCGGCGACTATCTGCGCTCGATCGAGCTGCACGCCCCGCGCATCCCCTTCACCTCGAACCGCAGCGGCGCGTTCATCACCGAGGCCGAAGCCACCGACCCCGACTACTGGGTCGGCCACCTGCGCGGCACCGTGCATTTCGCCGACTGTATCGCGACACTGGCACAGACCCCCGGGCGCATCTTCCTCGAGGTCGGCCCCGGCAAGGCGCTGGCCGCGCTGACCGGCCAGCATGGCGATGCCACCGCCAACCAGGTGATGTCCAGCCTGCGCCACCCGAAAGACGAAATCGGCGATGATGCCTATTTCCTGGCCATGCTCGGGCGGCTCTGGGCCATGGGGGGGCGCTTTGACTGGGCACAATACTGGGGCGACGCGCGGCGCCTGCGGGTGCCGCTGCCCGGCTACGCCTTCCAGCGTGCGCCCTATTTCATCGAGCCGGGCAAACCCGCCGAAACCGACAATCGCTGGCTGATGCGCGAGGATGACCTGTCGCGCTGGGGCTATCGCCCGGCCTGGACCCCGACCTATGCCGCCTGCGACATCGACACAAGCGGTGACCTGTCAGAGGCCCCGCGCGAAACCTGGCTGGTCTTTGCCGATGACGCCGGGCTGACCGGGGCCATCACCGAACGGCTGCGCGCGGCCGGGCACCCGGTGATCACCGTGCGCGCCGGCGACACTTTCGCGCGCATGGGCGACGACGGTTACATCATCGCCCCCGAGCGCGGGCGCGAAAGCTATGACGCGCTGATCCGCGACCTCGTGGAACGCGACATGGCCCCGAGCCGGATCGTCCACGGCTGGCTGGCCACCCGCAAGGAAACCTTCCGCCCCGGCAGCAGCTTTTTCCACCGCAATCTCGAACAGGGGTTTTACAGCCTGCTGTTTCTGGCCCAGGCCATCGGCGACGAGGGGTTGGCCATGCCGCTGCACCTGAGCGTGCTGACCACCGGGGCGCAACAGGTGCGCGATGAGGGGCTGGCCTATCCGGAAAAGGCCACGATCGCCGGACCGGCGCGGGTCATCCCGCGCGAGTTTCCGGGCTTCAGCTGTTCGCTGATCGACCTGGAGCTGCCGCAGGAGCCCGCGCGCCGCAAACGCACCGGCCCCGATCCGCAGATGGCCGCGCTGGCCGAACGGCTGCTCGAAGATCTGCTCGCCCCGCCGGCCACCGCCACCGTGGCCCTGCGCGGCGACAAGCGGTTCGAACTGGGCTGGCGGCAACAGGAAATCGCCGCCCCGGACACCCTGGTGCCACCGCTGCGCGAAGAAGGCGTCTACCTGATCACCGGCGGGTTCGGCGGCATCGGGCTGACCCTGGCCGAAACCCTGATCCGCAAGGTCTCGGCGCGTATCGTGCTCTTGTCGCGCAACGCCCTGCCCGACCGGGACAAATGGGAGCAGATCCTGCGCAATACCGCCCCCGGCGACAGCCTGGCGCGGCGCATCCGGGCGGTGCAGGCGCTGGAAGAGGCCGGCGGGCAGGTCATGTGTCTTGCCGCCGATGTCAGCAATGTCGAGGACATGCGGGCCGCCCGCGCCGAGATCGAGGGGCGCTGGGGGCCGGTCAATGGCGTGATCCATGCCGCCGGGCTGATCGAAGACGGGCTGATCATGACCAAGTCGATGACCGGGATCGAAGATGTCTTCGCCCCCAAGATCCACGGCACCCAGGTGCTCGATGAGCTCTTCCCCGATGGCGCGCTCGACTGGCTGGTGCTGTTTTCCTCGACCTCCACCGTCACCGCCCCGCCGGGGCAGGTCGACTATGTCGCGGCCAACGAATATCTCAACGCCTACGCCAGGGCGCGCGCCGGCGGCAAGACCCGGGTTCTGGCCATCGACTGGGGCATCTGGGCCGATGTCGGCATGGCCGCCGATGCCATGCAGGTGCGCACCGGGTCCACCCCGCCCCCGCCGGTCGAGGCGGCGGGCGAGCCGATGCTGGACGACGCCAGCTTCGACGGCGCCGGCAACCGGCTGTTCACGGCGCGCTGGCGGGCGGACGGGCGCTGGTTTCTCGACCAGCACCGGACCCGCGCGGGCGACGCGCTGTTGCCGGGCACCGGGTATATCGAACTGGCCGCCGAGGCCCTGCGCGCACAGGGCGAGCCACAGACATTCGAGATCCGCGACCTCTATTTCCTGCGCCCGCTGGCCGTGGAAGACGGACAAGAGCGTGACATCCGCCTGACGCTTTCACGCAGCGACACCGGCTATGACCTGAGCGTTGAAAGCGGCGCCGGCGCGGACCGCGAACAGAACGCCCAGGCCAGTCTTTCGCTGCTGCCGCAGACGCCCCCCGACCCGATCGACCCCGCGGCCATCGCCGCGCGCTGCGGCGCTCCGGTCACCGCGCCGCCGGGCCAATGGCTGAGCGCGCCCCAGGAAGCACAGCTGAACTTCGGCGCCCAGTGGCATGTGCTGCGTGAAACCGCCCTGGGTCAGGGCGAGGGCCTGGCCCGGCTTGCCCTGCCCGGGGCCGGGAATGACACCGGCTGCCTGCTGCACCCCGGGCTGATGGATATCGCCACCGGCTGGGCGATGGAGCTGATCGCCGGCTATCGCCCGACCCACCTGTGGGTGCCGGTTTCCTACCGCTCGGTCCGGGTCTTCCGCCCCCTGCCGGCCGAGGTCGTCAGCTGGGTGCGCAACAGCGGCGAAAACGAGGCCGGCGCCGAAACCGCAAGTTTCGATGTCACCATCGCGGCCCCCGACGGCACCGTCTGCGTCGAGATCCGCGGGTTTTCGATCCGCCGCCTGGAAAGCGCGGCGCAATTCGCGGCCGCCCCGGCCGACAACCCTGTCGCCACCCTGCCCGACAACGAGGCCGCGCGCCCGCTGTCGCCCGCCGAAGAGCGCCTGCGCCACAACCTGACCCAGGGTATTCGCCCGGCCGAGGGGGCTGACCTGTTCCTGCGCGCCCTGAGCACCGATCTGCCCCAGGTGATCGTGTCGTCGCTCGATCTCGCCGGGCTGGCCGCCCAGGCCGGCGAAAGCGTGGCCGACAACCAGGGCAGCGAGCAGAAGTTCCAGCGCCCCGAGCTCGATGCCGACTACGTTGCCCCGGAAAATGCGATCGAATCCCGGCTGGCCGGCTTCTGGCAGGACCTGCTCGGGGTCGATCAGGTCGGCGTCGAAGACAGTTTCTTCGACCTTGGCGGACATTCCCTGATCGCGGTGCGGCTGTTTGCACAGATCCGCAAGACCTGGCAGGTCGACTTTCCGATTTCGGTGCTGTTCGAAGCCCCGACGATCCGCAAATGCGCCGAGCTGATCGCCGCGCGCGGTGTGGCCACCGACGAAGAAGACGGCGCCCCGGCCCCGGCTGTGGCCAGGACCGAACGCCGCTTCACCCACCTGGTGCCGATGCATGCCGGCGAAGGGGGGCCGAAAACCCCGTTCTTCCTGGTGGCCGGCATGTTCGGCAACGTGCTGAACCTGCGCCATCTTGCGCATCTTCTGGGCGCCGACCGGCCGTTTTACGGGCTGCAGGCGCGCGGGCTTTACGGCGATGAGGAGCCGCACCGCTCGGTGGTCGAGGCGGCGCGCGACTATATCGCCGAAATGCGCCAGGTCCGGCCGCATGGCCCCTACATGCTGGGCGGGTTTTCCGGCGGCGGCATCATTGCCTACGAGATTGCCCAACAGCTGACGGCCGCCGGCGAAACCGTGTCGGAGCTGATCATGCTCGACACCCCCCTGCCGGTGCGCCCGCCGCTGTCGCGGCGCGACCGCATCATGATCAACTGGATCAACCTGCGCCGTCAGGGCCTTGGCTATCTGACCACCTGGGCAAGGAACCGCATCGCCTGGGAACTGGGCAAACGCCAGGGCCATGACGAAGAAACCGAGGCAGCGCATGAATTCCACAATGCGGCCATCCAGGATGCTTTCCTCGAAAGCGTGGGGGCCTACAAGGTCATGCCCTGGTCCGGGCCGCTTGCCCTGATCCGCCCGCCCCAGATCGGCCAGTGGGAAGTGGCGCCGGGGCGGCTTGTCGACAAGCATCGCCACTACCTTCTTCCGGACAACGGCTGGACCAGATGGGCCCATGCCATCGAGGTATTCGAAGTGCCGGGCGACCACGATTCCATGGTGCTTGAACCCAATGTGCGGGTTCTCGCCGCACGAATGAAACACCGGCTTGAAGCGGCAGAACGGGCATGGGAGGCTGGCGAAACCAGCATCCCACCAAAAACAATCAAGGCAGCAGAATAGTATGCAGACCAGTACCACGTCGGATCCAACACTTCTGACCGTCATCCTGAACTACCGCACGGCGCCGATGACCCTGCGCGCAACCGAAGCCGCATTGGCGGCGATGGACGGCATCGCCGGTGAAATCGTCATCGTCGACAACGACAGCCGGGACGGTTCCGATGAAACGATCCGCAATCACATCGCGGACGCGGGCTGGGACAGGAACGACCGGGTGCGCCTTCTGCAATCCGGTCACAACGGTGGCTTCGGGGCCGGCAACAACGTCGGCATCCGGGCCGGACTCAGTGACGGATCGCGCCCCGATTTCATTTATGTGCAAAACTCGGATGCCTTCCCCGAGCCGGAGGCGATCCGCGTTTTGCTGAACCACCTGGTTGCCCATCCCGAAACCGCCTTCGCCGGCAGCTACATCCACGGCGAGGACGGGGTGGCGCACACCTCGGCTTTCCGCTTCCCCTCGATCCTCAGCGAATTCGAAAGCGCGATCCGCTTCGGGCCGGTCAGCCGCCTGCTGGCCCGCCACCGGGTGCCGATCGAAACACCGCGCGACGGGCAGTCTGTCGACTGGCTGGCCGGGGCCAGCCTGATGATGCGCCAGAGCGTGCTCGATGAGGTGGGCCTGTTCGATGAAACCTTCTTTCTCTATTTCGAGGAAACCGACCTGTGCCGCCGCGTCCGCCTTGCTGGCCACGAGATCATTTTTCTGCGCGACAGTGTCGTGACCCATATCGGTTCGGTGTCCACCGGAATGAAAACCTGGTCGCGGGTGCCCGACTACTGGTACGACTCGCGCTGGCACTACTTCGCCAAGAACCACGGCGCCCTTTATGCCGGCCTCGCGACGCTTGCCCACCTGACCGGTGGCGGCCTGTGCTGGCTGCGTGCAACGCTGACCCGCAAGAAACGCGAAGTGTCCCCCCAATTCCTGCGCTCCATGGCGCGCCACGATCTGGCCGCCCTGCGGCGCAGGCTCCTTTCACCGGCGAAGCGCGACGCCCGACCTCTGCCCCCTCAACCTGGAGAGTAACGCATGCCCGGTTTCAGTTCCGTCCTCATCGGCAACGAATCCCTTGTCATTCAATGTGGTGAAATGCTGCTGGAGGCGGACAATCCGATCCGCGCTGTCGTGACCCGCAATGCCGAAGTGCAGGACTGGGCAAAATCCCGCGGCCTGCCGGTGCTCGCCCCCGGCGCCGATCTGGCCGCACGGCTGAAACCCCATGATTTCGACTGGCTCCTGTCCATCGCCAATCTCGACCTGATCCCGCAGGACGCGCTTGACATGGCCGCCCGCGGCGCGGTCAATTTTCACGATGGCCCGCTGCCGCGCTATGCCGGTCTCAATGCGCCGGTCTGGGCGCTGATCAATGGCGAGAAAACCCACGGCATCTCCTGGCACCTGATTTCGGGCGGCGTCGATGAAGGCGACATCATCGCCCAGAGCCGGTTTGACATCGCCCCTGACGAAACCGCCCTCACGCTCAACACGAAATGCTACAGCGCCGCCATCGACAGCTTTGGCCAGGTGATGGCCGAACTGGCCAGCGACACGCCGGCCGCCACGCCCCAGGATCTGGACCAGCGCAGCTACTTCGGCCGCGACGCCCGGCCCGAGGCCGGCGGACGGCTCGATTTCACGAAATCGGCCGAGACCCTCGCGGGGCTGGTGCGTGCGCTTGACCATGGCGACTATCGCAACCCGCTGCTTTGCCCCAAGATCGAGGCCGGCGGGGAAATCCGGCTGGTGCACAGCGCTGTGCCCGCGCCGACCGCTTCGGGCAAGGCGCCGGGCACTGTCACGGCCGCCACGGCCGACAGCCTGACCGTGGCAACCGGCACGAATGACATCGTTTTAAGCCGTATCAGTGACTGTTTCGGCCGTCCGGTCCCGGCCTCCGATGTGGCGCAGACCGGCGACGTTCTGCCCAGCCCGGACACCGAAGACGCGGCCCGGATCGATGCAGTTCTTGCCCCTTTGCTGCGTGCCGAACCGTTCTGGCGCGACCGGCTCGAGCAGGTCGCCCCGCTTGATCTGCCGCGGCTCGGCAGCAACGGTGACGGCGATGCGCCGCGCCACGGCTTTGCCCTGCCCGAAGGGGCCGGCGCCGAAGATGCCTGGGCCGCCCTCGCCATCCTGCTTGCCAGGATGGCAGGGACGGACGGGCTGGACATGGCCTGTCACCTGCCCGATGCGCCCGATTACGTCTGCCCCTGGGTTCCGGTGCATGGCGCGCTCGAAAGCAGTTTCGCCGCCAGCCGGGATGCGCTGTCGGCACAGTTGGCCCAGGCGCTCGACAACGGCGGTTTCGCCTGCGACCTGCCCGCCCGCCTGGCCGAAAAGGCGGTTCTGCCCACCATCGGCCTGTCGCGCGATGCGGGCGCCGGATGCCTGCCGGGCACCGCGCTGACCCTGGCGGTTCAGGGCGCAAAAGCGACACTGATCAGCACAAATACCGGCCCCGATGCAGCCGAGCTTGAACGCCTGGCGGCGCGGCTGACGCATCTTCTGGAGGCGGCGGTGCAGGCCCCCGACACGGCGCCCGGCGCCCTGCCGATCCTGCCCGACGCCGAACGCCGGATGCTGCTGGAAGACTGGAACGACACCGCGCGCGACTTTCCGGCAGACACCTGCATTCATGAATTCTTCGAACAGCAGGTCGCCCGCAACCCCGAGGCCGAGGCGCTGGCGTTCGAAGGCGAAAGCCTGAGCTATGACGCCCTGAACGCGCGCGCCAACCGCATCGCCCATGTGCTGCAGGACATGGGGGTCAGGCCCGGGGTCGTCGTCGGGCTGCACCTGCCGCGCTCGACCGACCTGCTGGTGGCGGCGCTGGCGATCCTCAAGGCCGGCGGCGCCTACCTGCCGATGGACCCGGCCTATCCGGCCGACCGCACCGCGCTTTATGCCGAAGACAGCGGGGCCCGGGTTATCGTGACCAATACCGGCCTGGCGCATGCACTGCCGGAAACGGGCGCGCAACTGCTCAGCCTTGACGATGCGCCACAGATCGCCTCGGCCCCGGCGATCAACCCGCAAAGCGGCGTGACCGGCGAAGATCTGGCCTACCTGATCTATACCTCGGGCTCCACCGGCAAGCCCAAGGGCGTGATGGTCGAGCATCGCAACGTCGCCAATTTCTTCACCGGCATGGATGAACGCATCGCCCATGACCCGCCGGGCGTCTGGCTGGCCCTGACCAGCCTGTCGTTCGACATTTCGGTGCTCGAGCTGTTCTGGACGCTTGCGCGCGGCTTCAAGGTCGTGCTCAGCAGCGACGAAAACCGCGCACTGGTGGCCGGCGACAACGCCGGGGTGCACGCCATCACCGGGCGCGGCATGGAATTCAGCCTGTTTTACTGGGGCAACGACGACGGCCAGGGGCGCGACAAGTACAAGATGCTGCTCGATGGCGCACGGTTCGCCGACCAGAACGGCTTTTGCGCGGTCTGGACGCCGGAACGGCACTTCCACGCGTTCGGCGGCCCCTATCCCAACCCCTCGGTCACCGGCGCGGCGGTGGCGGCCATCACGCGCAATATCGCGGTGCGCGCCGGCAGCTGCGTCGCCCCGCTGCACCACCCGGCGCGCATCGCCGAAGACTGGGCGGTGATCGACAACCTGACCAACGGGCGGGCCGGGCTGGGCATCGCCTCGGGCTGGCAGCCGCATGACTTCGTGCTGCGCCCGGAAAACACGCCGCCCGAAAACAAGCCCGCCATGTATCGCGCAATCGACGATCTGCGCCGCCTGTGGCGTGGCGAAGAGGTGGAATTTCCGACCGCCGACGGCACACCGCACGCGGTGCTCACCCAGCCCCGGCCGGTCTCGAAAGAGTTGCCGATCTGGATCACCACGGCCGGCAATCCCGACACCTGGCGCGAAGCCGGAGAGATCGGCGCCAACGTGCTGACCCACCTGCTTGGCCAGAGCATCGACGAGGTCGGCGAAAAGATCAGGATCTACCACGCCGCCCTGCGCGAGGCCGGCCACGACCCGGATGACTTCACCGTCACGCTGATGCTGCACACTTTCGTCGGGACCGACCGCGAAGCGGTGCGCGAAATCGCCCGCGGGCCGATGAAGGACTACCTGCGCTCGGCCGCCGGGCTGATCAAGCAGTTTGCCTGGGTCTTCCCGGCCTTCAAGAAACCCAAGGGCGTGAACAACGCCTTCGATATCGACCTCGGCATCCTGAGCGAGGAAGAGCTCGACGCCATCCTCGAGTTTGCCTTCCTGCGCTATTTCGAGGATTCGGGCCTGTTTGGCACGGTTGACGACTGCCTGGCGCGCACCGAACAGCTCAAGCGCATCGGTGTCGACGAAATCGCCTGCCTGATCGACTACGGCATCGCGCGCGACACCGTGCTCGAGGGCCTCAAGCCGCTGGCCGAGGTGGTGCGCCGCACCAACCAGGAAACCGGGCCGGCCGAGGATGACTTTTCGATCGCGGCCCAGATCCAGCGCCACGCGGTCACCCATATGCAGTGCACGCCCTCGATGGCGCAGATGCTGGTGATGAACGACGAGGCGCGCCACGCGCTGTCGCATGTCCGCCACCTGATGATCGGCGGCGAGGCGCTGCCGGGGGGGCTCGTGCGCGAACTGCTGGGGCTTGCCGGGGGCCATGTCGAAAACATGTATGGCCCGACCGAAACCACGATCTGGTCGACCACCGGCCCGGTTGTCCCGACCGACACCGTCGCGCCGATCGGACGCCCGATCGCCAATACCCGCGTTTATGTGCTGGACGAAAACCGCGCGCCGGTGCCGCTTGGCATGGCGGGTGAGCTTTACATCGGCGGGGCCGGGGTGGCGCGCGGCTACTGGCAACGGCCCGACCTGACCGATGAACGCTTTGTCGACGACCCGTTCACCGACAGCCAGGGCGCACGCCTGTATCGCACCGGCGATCTGGTGCGCTGGCGCGCGGACGGGCAGCTCGATTTTCTCGGCCGCGCCGACGACCAGGTCAAGCTGCACGGCTACCGGATCGAACTGGGCGAGATCGAAAGCGCGCTCGATACCCATCCGGGCGTGCGCCAGTCGGTGGTGATGCTGCGCGAGGATGTGCCGGGGCTGCGCCAGCTTGTCGCCTACACGCTGGCCGAGACCCCGGTGCCCGAAGCCGACCTGAAGGCCCATCTTGGCGCGCGCCTGCCAGCCCACATGCTGCCGGCGCGCTTCGTCACGCTTGACGCCTTTCCGCTGACGCCCAACAAGAAGGTCGACCGCAACGCCCTGCCCGCCCCGATGGCTGCTGCCGCGGCCGGCAAGCCGTCTTCGGCAACAGAAGACACCGCCCCTGTTGGCACCGTCATGCAGCAGGTGGCGGATATCTGGTCACGCATCCTCGGGGTGTCCGGGATCGGCGCAAAGGACAACTTCTTCGATCTCGGTGGCCATTCGCTGCTGGCCGTGCAGGCGCATCGCGAGATTCGCAAGGAGCTGGGCGCCGACCGGCTTTCCATCACCGACATCTTCCGTTTTCCGACGCTGGATGGGCTGGCCCGCACCGTGGAAGACAAGCTTTCCGGGGGCGCAAAACCAGCGAAAACCCCTGAAACAGACACTGTTTCCGGCGAAAAAGCCGAAGCCCGCGCCGAAGCCATGAAACGGCGGCGCGAAATGCGCGCGCGCCGCCAGTCCAGCAGCGCATGAGCGATCTCGCAGCGCTCACGGAAGCCCTGCGCGGGCTTCTGGGGCCAGGTGTCGGGGTCGCGGCCACCGATCCGACGGCTGCGGCCGGCGCGCTGTATCCCGGGGAAGACGCCGCAGTGACGCGCGCGGTGCCCCGGCGGCGGCTGGAGTTTGCCGCCGGGCGCCAGGCCGCGCGCCTTGCAATGGCCGACATCGGCCTGCCCCCCGCCCCGGTGCCGCAGGGCCCCGACCGCGCGCCCGTCTGGCCCGAAGGGCTGGTGGGGTCCATCGCCCATTGTTCCACCGCCTGCATCGCCGCCGTGGCCCCCCGCACGCACCTGCGCGCGATCGGCATCGACATCGAAGACGCCACGCCCCTGGAAGCGGAACTGGAAGGCACGATCTGCACGCGCTCCGAACGCGCCTGGCTTGACCGCCAGCCCGCCCGCGACCGCGCCCTGCTGGCCAAGCTGATCTTCAGCGCCAAGGAAGCCGTCTACAAGGCCCGGTATCCGCTGACCGGCGAGATGATCGGATTTGACGCGGTCGAGATCACGGCATCCACCAGCACCGGCGGGTTCTCGATCGCCTTTCCCGGCGGGCTTGCCCGCTTTCCCGGTCATGCACCCCCGGACGGACGGTGGCAAATTGTCGGAAACCTGCTTGTCTGCGGCCTGATTTTGCCTGATTAGACACTGTTTTGAGCAAACCGCTTACAGATAGCGACGGATAAGCTCGCTGCGGTGCGCAAAAACGCCCTCATCGTCAAAAATCGATCCCGCCCGCGCCGCCGCTCCGATCATCTCGGCCAGCCTGTCCCGGTCACGCCCAAGGCCGGCCACATTGCCCGCCAGCGTGCCGGTGTCGCCGACAGGGCTCAGCAGACCGCCCTGGCCATCGGCAATCAGATCCCGGGCAAACGGGCCGTCATACCCGATGATCGGCGTGCCCGACACCAGCGCTTCGATCAGGCAGCGCGGCGATTCCGGTGTCTTGTGGCAGAACAGAAAGACATGTGCCGCACGCAGCCGGTCCAGAACCGCCTGCCGATCCCTGACAAAACCGGGGAATTCGACATGATCTTGCAGGCCCGCCGCCCTGACCCGCGCCTGCATGGCCGCCAGTTCGGGCCCCTCGCCCAGCCAGCAGGCCTCGAATGCCACCCCGGCCCGGGCGACCGTTTCCAGCACCTCGACCCAGTCCAGCGGACCTTTCATCGGGTCGGCCCGCCCGAGATAGAGTATTTTCAACGGCCCGTCGGTCACCGCCGAGCGCTTGGCCGCCAGCCTGTCGGGCGGGATATGTTCCGATTTCTTCAGGTGAATGTCATGAACGACCTCGGGTCTCTGGCAAAACGGCGCATAGGTGTCAAAGGTTTCCCGGCCATGAAACAACCCCAGGGCGGCGCGCCGGATCAGGAATTTTTCAAGCTGGAACATTGGCCGGTGCGTCAGGCGCGCGCGCAGCCGCTTGCGCCAGTGGCCGGCATGCGCCGTGCGCCGGATCACCTCGGATTCAACCCGGTCGGTCCAGACGGCATAGGGGCGCCCCTTCCGCCAGGCCTCGTAACACGACACCGACCCCCAGTCGCCGAACAGACCGCCAATCGAAAACGACAGGTAGTCGGCCTTGTCGATCTGCGCGCGGATGATGCGGCGCGTGGCGCGAAGATGGCGCAGGAACTGGTCGGGCCGATAGGCCGTCGGCAGCGGCACGATCTCGACGCGCTCAAGGTTGGGGCCGATCGCCTCGATCGGAACCCAGTTGGCAGGGGCCGGGCCGGCTTCGACAGGCATCATGATCGACACCTTGTCAAAATTCTCGGCCCAGAGCCTGATGCCGTTACAGGCCTGATCTTCCAGAAGAAATCCGTTGTCGGATTGATACAGGGGAACCGGCGCATAGACCAGGAGACGCTTGCCGTCCCCACCTTGCCTGCCCTCGGAGCCCATCATCCACACCCTGACCATTCACATCCAACCGGACCGATATGCCTTTTTGCCCTGGCAAATTCAACTTATATTGGCAGGATGGACACAAGAAACGAAACCCGATGATTGCCCGCCTGAAACGCCAGGGTTCGGCCCTGCTGCTGCTGTTGCTGGGCGCCTGCGGAATGGTGTCGCGCTGCAGCCTGCCCGAGCCGCTGGACAAGGCGGCCTTCGATGCGCTCTACGCCCAGCCTGCATCGCCCCCCGACAGGCCTCTGCGCGTGTTTCACCTGGGCCACAGCCTGGTCGGGCGCGACATGCCCGCGATGCTGGCGCAGCTGGCCGGGGCCGGGCATGCCTATGAAAGCCAGCTTGGCTGGGGAACCTTCCTGAAAGCCCACTGGGAGCCGGATGAGCCGATCAACGGGTTCGAGACCGAAAACGACCATCCCCGCTACCGCGACGCGCATGAGGCCGTGAACTCGGGCGACTATGACGCCCTGGTGCTGACCGAAGGCGTCGAGATCCGCGACGCCATCAAGTATTTCGACCCGGCACGCTATCTGCATGAATGGGCCTCTGCTGCCCGCGCCGCCAACCCTGAAATCAGTGTCTATTTATACGAAACATGGCATGAACTGGATGACCCCGAGGGCTGGCTGGAACGGATTGACCGGGATCTGGAGCGCTACTGGGAAGGCGAAATCCTGCGCCGCGCCCTGAATTATGAAGAGGCGCCGCAGCCGATCTACCTGATCCCGGCAGGCCAGGTCATGGCCCGGTTCGTGCGCGACGTGGAAAAGCGCGGCGGGGTCGGCCCGATCGGAACCCGGGCCGACCTGTTCTCCGACAATATCCATTTCAACGATTTCGGCGCCTATCTGGTGGCCCTGACCCATTATGCGGTGCTTTATCGACAGGATCCGCGCGGCCTGCCCCACAGGCTGACCCGGGCCGACGGCAGCCCCGCCCGCGACCCCGGGCCGGACGCCGCCCGCCTGATGCAACAGATCGTCTGGGACGTTGTCACGCAGAACAGGCAGACGGGCGTCTCTCCCTGACGCCCCCCCATGTCAGGCCCCCATGTCAGGGAATCGCCCCTGCGCCCAGGGGTTCACCCCGAGGCGCGCAACGGGACGGGCGCCAGACAAACCGCCCGGTTGAGCGGGTTCTCGCCGGTTCTGCGGCCGCTGAATGCGGGAAAGGCCTCCTTTCCCCTCTCGAATCGGCCTTCAGGGGCGGATTTCCGCCAGCACTTGGCAGAGTCTTGCGCGAAAATGCACGAAACCTAGGCTGGCAGAGACATTCCCCCACAACCCCTAGTATGAACACCGGCAACCAGTAATCACTCGTCTGCCCGGAACCGGCCCGCCACAAAAAAGCCTCAGTAATTGCGCGGGATTAACCAAGTTCGTGGGAACAAAAGACAAACTGCGGGTGAACCGTTGCCAGTTTCCGCCCTTCCGTCATCGCAGGCTTTGCTTTGACCATGTGGGGCTGCGTTCCGAAATCCACTCCGTCGCTGATGCGGCAAAACCTGGGAATACGCTGCCATGATGATCTACTTGCTCTTTTCTCTGCTCGGAGTGCTTGTCCTGGGGACTGCCTTCGGCCGAAATTCGGCCTCCGAAGCCAGTTCCGAAGATCCGGCACCAACGGCCTTCAACAATGACAAGGAGCCCCCGCAGCCATCCGTGGGGCCCACGGAGGTCATTGTCCCGGTCGATCCCGATCCGGAAGAGCCATGGCAGCCGACCGACCCGGTGGACCCCGCGCCAGATCCCGATCCTGCGCCGACCGATCCGACGCCGGATCCGGCCCCGAACCCCAACACCGGTTCACCCGATCCGCAACCGACCGATCCCACCCCGCCGACCGACCCCACCCCGCCGGCGCCAAGCAACCCCGACCCGACTGCGCCGGAACAGCTGACCGATACCAGCAACGGTGGCGGCGTCGCGGCGACACAGCTGTCAAATGGTGTCGATGTCGCCGGCGGCCGGGTAACCACCCTGCGCCTCGACAACGCCGACTCCATAGACTCGGTGCGCATCACCGGGCAGCCGGCATACGGCCACCTTTCGGTCAACCCCGACAACACGCTGGCCCTGGTCATGAGCGGTGAAAACTACAGCGGCCAGCTGAGCTTCAGCTATGAGGTCACCTACCAGGACGGCACCACGCAATCCTTTGGCAATACGGTCGACGTCCTGCAGCCGACCCAGGGTGCCGGCTGGGCTCAAGGCAATGTCTACATGCTGGAAACCGATGCAAACGGCGACGTTATCGTCGAGGCCGGCGACAATCACCGCGAAGTCTACATCTCGGGCAGCAACGACGCCCTGAGCCTGAATGACATCGCGGCCCTCGAGGGGCTGGACGTCAACCAGATCACGGCCGACTGGCTCCAGGCCCACCCGGACTATGGCAGCGTACCCGACATGGCGCTCGACAGCGAGGCCGGGATGCGGCTCTGGTACGGGATGACCGGCAGCGGGAACGCTCCGT
This sequence comes from Paracoccaceae bacterium, assembly GCA_026982515.1. Classification (GTDB taxonomy): domain Bacteria; phylum Pseudomonadota; class Alphaproteobacteria; order Rhodobacterales; family Rhodobacteraceae; genus S012-89. The sequence continues at coordinate 15,033 of JALSGY010000424.1, read as the reverse complement.
CTTCCGACTGGCTGCTGTTCGAGCGCGGCTTTGAATACGACAACCTCGGCGCGGTCATTGACGACGGAACAATGGGCGAAGACCCGATGCATCCGGTCCATATCACGGCTTACGGCGATGGCGCAAAACCGGTTCTGAACACCAGCATCTCGCTGTCGCCCTGGGGCGGCGGAAACGAAAATATCGTCGTCAGCGACCTTTTCGTGACCGGGGGCGTCTATGCGCTCAGCGGCACGAACCTGATGCTGGACAATGTGGACATCACCAACACCACCGTCACCCATGACAACGTGATGGGGCTTGTCGTCCAGAATGCCCAGGGCTTCACCCTGCATGACTCTTCGATCATCGATGTCTTCCGGACAGTGCATCCCGATGGCGCCGGCTCCTGGCCGGGTGGCGGTCTCATGACCTCCGGCGGCTTTATCGGCAACAGTGACAGTGTGCTGGTCGAAGGCTCGCTTTTCGATCAGAATGGCTGGGCCCCGGACTACCAGTTCAACCAGTCCACCAGCGGCGGCCAGTCCCCGACGATGTTCAATCACAACTTCTACATCGACTGGGACAACACCGACGTCACCTTCCGCGACAACATCACGATGCAGGGCTCGATGTTCGGCGCCCACATCCGCAGCGGCGGCCTTATCGAAAGCAACGTCTTCCTCGACAACAACGCCGCGGTGGACTTCACCGGAGGTGAGTTCGAGGGCACCGGTTTTGTCGGGAACTACACCCAGTTCTCCGACAACCTGATCACTTCGGCCGGATACAAGGAAACGGCAGCCGGCATCGGCTACCTGGCCGAGGGCGTGCGCAATGCCGGGATGGATTCCACCCTGCTGGACAACATCATCGCCCACCTTGCCGATCCGAACAACCCGGCGGAAATCGCAGCCAAGTCGGGTTCCAACTATCCTCTGAGCAACCAGGAAAACCCGTTCTACAACGACACGATCATCTACAACTGGGTCGGCAGCGGACAGGCCCAATGGGGCCATGACCCCAACCTGGACGATCAGAATGTCGACGGTCTCGATACCTCGGTGCTCAATGCCACGACCATTCAGATCTTCACCCAGCAGCTTCTGGGCGACCCGAATGCCGGCATCCCGGAACTGGCCGCTTTCCTGCGTGCCCAGGCCGACGGCTCGCTGGATGACTATGTCGATGCCGACCTGATCATCGACTTCTTTCAGGTCGGGTTCGGCCTCAGCCCGGGCGACCGGCTCAGCCCGGAAACCCTGCGTTTCATTCCCAATGATCTGGGTGACGGCATCCGCTGGGACAATCAGATCAACTGGTCGAGCGACGATCTGCCCGGCTCTGTTGCCGGCGATAGTGTCGATCTGGGCGGCAACATCGTCAACTACGGCGGCACCACCACGATCGCGGATTTCGATTTCGGATCGGGCGGAGAGCTGAACGTGACCCATGGCCGGCTGAACATCGACGGCGTGACCCAGGCCGGGGCCAATGGTGGCCACTTCGATATTTCCAATGTCGGCCAGGTCTGGATGAACGGCTACAGCGACCAGGACCGGCTGACCATCGACGTCGACGGCGGGCGCTTCGTGAACACCGGCACCGTCGACGGCAATGTCCAGATGAACATCAGCGACGGCCAGACCGTGCTGGCAACCGACGGGGCCACATACGATGTCGAAGCCGGCGCCAGCCTGAACATCGACGGCAGCGCGGCCAGCGTCGGCTTTGACGGCACGCAGGGCGATACCGGCGTGCTGCGGCTGGACGACGGCGGCACCCTGTCCTTCGACGCCGATGCCGGCGGCTTCTCGACCATCGAGGAATTCCGCACCGGCGCCATGGGCGACAACCCCGACATCGCATCGGGCGTCAACCTGGGGCTGGGCACGCTCGAACTTGATGTCGCGGGCCTTGCCGCCGGAACATATGAGCTGATCTCGGTCGACGAACTGGTCGGCGAACTCAGCGACATCCGCCTCATTGGCCTGTCCGGCAACCAGGATGCGCATCTGGTCATCGACTATGCCACTGACACGCTGACCGTGCAGCTTACGGCCCCCGGCAGCGGCAGCGGCGCGGCCTCGCTGTCCACGGTTGGCACAGAGACCGACATGGACTCACCCGAGGCGGCGGCGCTCTGGGAGGCGCTGACTGCGGGCCATGAGACCCTCAGCGACGATCTGCCGACCGAGATCTATTCGAATGATCTGCTGATTGCCGAAGCGGCCGCCTGAGGCAGGGCAACGCCGAAAACTTTCCGGGGCCGGGCACCTGTCCGGCCCCGTTTTTCATGGGGAAAGGCGCCAGATGTTTCGCGTGCGAAACATCTCAGCGCCGCGCCAGCCAGGCAACAAGATCGCGCTGCAGCGCCGCGTCCACCCCCTTGCCGCTCAGCACCAGGCGCCCCTGCTCGGCCTGCAGCCGGATCCCCGGCGCGACCTCGGATGAAGGCTCTGTTTCCCGCTTTTCGCCCTTTTCGCCCGGTTCAGACACTGTTTTCGGCGCCTGCGCCGGCCTGGCCGCGGGTTTGAGCGCGCGTTCCAGCAGCGCGACCTCGTCAGCCGCGCTCTGCACGTCGGCCTTGCGCAGCCGGTCGCGCAGGCGGGGGCCGAACTCGGGGTCCGCCTCCAGCGCCTTGACCAGCGCCAGCCCCAGGCGCTCGGAGATCGCCGAAGGAAAGCGCAGCCGGCTGTCGAGCGCCTTGTACAGTTTCAGGAATGACCCGATCTTTGAACGCCGGGCCCGGGCGATATTGCCAAACAGCCCCTTGAGCGCGGCAGTTTCGTTGGAATAGACACGCTTTTCGGCGGCTTTCGCCACGATGCGCGCGCGTTCGTAGAACGACAGACCGGTGCGGATCTCGTTTTCCTCGACCATCGCGAGATAGGCATCAGAGGCGGTTTCCGGCTGGCGCAGCAGGGCCAGCACCGCGCCCGCCCCGGCCTCGGCCCCGCCACCCTGATGCAGCCGGCGCAGCGCTGCAAGCCGGCGCCAGCCCGAGATCAGCCCGTAGCGCCCCTGCCCCAGCTCGACCACCTCGATCGGCGTCTGCTGGCCACGCTGGCGCAGGCTTTCCATCAGCGCGTCCAGCTCATCGCCTTCGGTTTCCAGCCGGTCGCGCACCAGGTAGGTTTCATCCACCGCGTCAAGCGGCAGTTCCAGCACCAGGCGCCCGCCGGTCCGGGCATTGCGCAACTCGCCCGCCACCTCTTCCAGCGCCGCCTGGGCCGACGCCTCGCCCGCCACCTGGGCAATCGGCGCCCGCCGGCTCACCACCGGCTGCACGCCAAGCGGATGGGACACCGACTTGGTTTCCGGCGCCGGTTGCGACGCGATCTCGGGCGGGGTCAGCCGTTTACGTTTTGCCATGTCTTGCACCTCCTGCGGCCCCATCCTGCGACGCCGGGGTAAACAGAACCCTGCCCCCGCGCGCGCCCCGATGTTTCGCACGCGAAACGCCGCAGGAACAAGTCATTGAAAAATAAGATTTTTTCTGAGCCATCTCTGGAATTTCCCCGCCCCTGCCCGGTTGCGCGCCTTGTTTTACTCGGCCGCCGCCTGCTGCGCCGCCAGTTCATCGCGCCGCCAGATCCCGACCAGAAGCTTCTTGAACGCGGCATAGGTTTCATCAAACGTGGCGCGGCCGCGGGCGTAGGTCTCGCGGTTGAAATCGCGGTAGTCGGCTTCGTAGATCCCGTTCACGCTTTCCCCGGCCTGGCCGATCAGCGCGGTGAAATCCTGCCGGTAGGGGCTGAGCGTGCGCCCCAGGTAGGCCTGCATCAGCCCGGCCATCTCGGCCTGCTGGCTGGCGTCGAACCGGGTCACGATGGCGCGCACCGCATCCCATTCAAAACCCATCTCGGGCCGGCCCAGGGCGCGCGCGGCGGTGTTTTCGCCGTCTTCGATTGAGGCGAATGTCGCGTGCAGCATGTCGAAGAACCGCCCCGTCGAATCGAACTCCAGAAACGACGCGCCAACCGGCACCAGCAGGATGTCGGCCGCCGCCAGCCCGTTGATCGTCAGGTAGCCAAGGGCAGGGGGCGTGTCGAGAAACACGATGTCATACTCATCGAGCACGCCATCGGCCTCCAGCACCCCGCTGAGCGCGTCCCACAGCTTCCAGCCGCGGCTTTGCATGCGCCATACCGGGATCTGGAACTCGGACCAGTAAAGGTTCAGCTGCGCGCCGATCAGGTCGATGTTGGGCCAGTGGGTCTTGGCGATCACGTCCTGCGAGCGCAGCCTGAGCGCCTCTGACAGCGTGTCATCGAGGGGCAGGGGGGCCTCGCCGCGGTCCAGCCGGCGCTGGTTGTCGGCCTGCAGCGTTTCGCCGTAGTGGCGTGCCAGCAGCGGAAACACCGTGCCCCATTCGTCCTCCACCCGCCCGCCGAAGATCGAGGTCATCGAGCCCTGGCTGTCGAGGTCGATCATCAGCACCCTGTAGCCGTCGAGCGCTGCCGACATCGCCAGATGCGCGCAGGTCGAGGTCTTGCCGACCCCGCCCTTGAAATTGGCCAGCGCCACGATCTTGGCGGGCTGGCCCTTGGGGCGGTAGGGCAGGTAGCCCTTGGCCTTCGAGCCCTGGCTGGCGAAATGCGCCCGCAGGCGCAGCACCTCGTCAAGCGTGAACCACTTGGCGCCGCCTTCGGTTTCGCTGCGCCCCTGCGGCAGGTCGGGGTTCTGGCGCAGCACGCGGCGGAAATGGGCCGGCGCCACCGGGATCAGGTATTTGGTGATTTCCCAGGTCGAAAACAGCCGCAGCTTGCGCGCGCCGCTTTCGTCCAGACCTCGCCCCGCCAGGTCGTCGCGCCCGCGCTGGCAGGCGGCGGCGATCTGCCCGAACCCGGCGGTGCCGGTTGGCGGGTCAAGCTCGGCCAGGGCTGCATCCGGCGATATGTTGAAATACGGAGGAAGATCTTCGCTGCTCATGCCGACCCTCGATGTTATGCGTTTTGAGCGATGTAGCACAAAAGGTGGGACATGGGAAGAAGCGTCGAACACACCCTGTGTTTTCCAAGCAAATTCCCGCCTTTTCGGGGGGAAAGCGGGGTTTGGGGAACCCGAAAGAAAAAAACCGGCCTGTTATCTGATGTTACTTATCAGTTACGGGATTGGCGTGGTTCAGGCAAGCCACGGAAGAACAAGGGGTTTTCGCAACTTTTTCAGGCCCGGGTGACTCTGAACCCCCGATAAAGCGATTCCGAACCCCCGAGAAGCCGACTCTGATCCCCCGATCACCGGGCTGGACGCGGCCCCTGTGGATAACTACCAAGGTGTCACTGAAACAACGAATCCCGAAACGGGATCACCAAACGGGATTACCGGGCAGAAAACAGGCAGGGGCAGGGCGCGTGACGGGGGGGGTTGCAGGACAGGGCACAGGACAGGGCAGGGCGGCCGCCAGCCGCGATTTCTTCGTCTGCGATTTCTTCGGTGCGGTGCCCAAACATGATCTGGCCTCGATGGAACACCCGATCTTTTCGCTGTCGACCCGCCCCGACCGGCGCATCCTGCGCTATGAGCACAACGCCGCCTCGATCACCATCACGCCAAGCGTCAAGGGGCGGGCGACGATCTTTGACGCCGATATCCTGATCTTCTGCATCAGCCAGCTGATGGCCGCGCTCAATGCCGGGCGCAAGACCTCGCGCCGGCTGACGCTGACCGCCCATGACCTGCTGCTGGCGACCGGGCGCGAAACCTCGGGCGACAGCTACCGGCGGCTGCGCGACGCCTTCGAACGCCTGGCCGGCACCCGCATCACCACCAATATCGTCACCGGCGAGGATGAAGTGACCACCGGTTTCGGGCTGATCGAAAGCTGGGAGATCGTGCGCAAGACCCGCGCCGGGCGCATGGTGTCGGTGTCGGTCACCCTGTCGGAATGGCTGTATCGCGCGGTGCTGTCAAAGTCGGTTTTGACCTTGAACAGAGACTATTTCAACCTGCGCCGCCCGCTTGAGCGCCGGCTGTATGAACTGGCGCGCAAACATTGCGGCCGCCAGCCTGACTGGCGCGTGTCGGTGAGCACGCTGCTGAAGAAATCGGGCTCTGTCAGCCCGCGCCGGGTGTTTCGCGCCATGGTGCGCGAGATCATCCGCGCCGACAGCCTGCCCGATTACACCCTGAGCGAGGAAGCGGGCGACATCATCCGCATCAGCCGCCGCGCCGTGGTGGTCGATGCGGCCGAAGCCCCGCAACTGCGGCCCGAAACGCTGGAGGACGCGCGCGCCCTGCTGCCGGGCGCCGATGTCTATGCGCTGGAAGCCCAATGGCGCGCCTGGTGGGCCAGTTCCGGCAAGCCGCGCCTTGGCGCCCCGGATCGTGCGTTTCTTGGCTGGGTGAAGGGGCGCGCGGAGCGGGGCCGGTAAAATCATTTTGCTGGTTGCGAATTGGGCTGAAAACAGAAACAATGGACCCGGAATCTCCGCCTCCAGGCGGATTCTTCTTCATTTTGGGTCGAAGACCTGAAATTGATTGAACCAGAGTTGATTGATTTGGTGCGGTGAGCGTGTTTGGGGCAAAACCCGACTCCGGCTACGTTGAAATCTGAAGAAAAGCTGAAGCAATCTGCGAGAGGGGACCGGCGTCATTGTCGCTGGTCGGGTAATTGGGGAAACGGGATGATCAATTGGTCCGGTACAGGTATGGACAGCGCCGTGAAAGCGGATGCTGAATTGTCAGTCAATGTCAGTTCGCGCGATGCGCTGCTGGCCGATCTGGAGGCGCGGCTGCGCACCAGGCGGGGGTTTTCGGTGGCAACGCTGAACCTGGATCATGTCGTGAAGCTTCGCAGCCTGTCGATGTTTCGCGACGCCTATCTGCGCCACAGCCATGTCACCGCCGATGGCAACCCGATTGTCTGGCTGTCCCGGCTGGCCGGCCAGAAGGTGGACCTTGTGCCGGGGGCCGACCTGGTCGACCCGGTGGCGGACGTGGCCGCGAGCCTGGGGGTGCCGGTGGCGTTTCTGGGGTCGACCGAAGCCTCTCTGGCGCAAGCCGAGCGCGTTCTGAGCACACGTTATCCGGGGCTGCACGTGGTGGCCCGTATCGCGCCACCCATGGGGTTTGACCCGACCGGCGAGCAGGGGCAGGAGGCCATTGCACAGCTGCAGGCGGCCGGCGCGCGGCTGGTCTTTCTGGCGCTTGGCGCCCCGAAGCAGGAAATTTTCGCCGCGCTGGCGCAGGAAAAGCTGCCCGAAACGGGGTTCCTGTCGATCGGGGCGGGGCTGGACTTCATTTCTGGCGTCCAGACCCGGGCGCCGAAACTGGCGCGCCTGCTGGCTGTCGAATGGTTGTGGCGCCTGGCCACCAGCCCCGGCCGGCTGGCGGGGCGTTACGGGGCCTGTATTGCCATTTTGCCGCAACTGGTCTGGACGGCCCTGCGCAGCCGGGGGCGGTCAGGGCAGAAACTGGGGACGTAAACGGCCTTCATGGCCGGCCGAAGGGGGGGCTTTGGCGCGGCGCTGCAGGGCAGCCGGACAAGGGAGCCGGACAAGGGAGGCGAGACCTGCGCAAGAGGGAAGGAAAAGGGAATGCTGCCATGAACTTTGCTGCCCGAGAGCCGATCGTCGGCTCCAGACGAGTGAAATTCATTGAAGCCAAGCAGCCTGACATGGATCTGGTTGACGCATTGCTTGATGAGTGCCGCGCCGTGAACCACTGGGCCAATTTCGGCCCGCTCCATGATCGGTTGGCGGCCGAATATGCAGAACACATGAACCTTCCGGCCGGTGTTGCGCTGACCCCCTGCGCAAACGGCGGCATCGCTCTGGAGCTGCTGGCGCGGGCGCTGGCGGCCGAGGCCGGCAAGCCCGCGCTGCGCTGGGTCGGCTCGGCGTTCAGCTTCAAGAACCTCGGACGCGGCTATTTCGCCGACATGACGTTTCTGGATTGCGACCGGCGCGGCGTTCTCGATCTTGCCGCGCTCGAAAAGCTTCCGCCGGACAGTTACGACGGGATCGTTGTCACCAATCCATTCGGCATGCACAGCGGTTTCGAAGATTTCATCCGGTTTGCCAGGGCCACCGGGAAAAAACTGCTGATCGACAATGCCGCAGGCATCGACCGCCATGTTCCGGACTGGCCATGGCAGGCCTTCAGCCTGCACCACACGAAACCCTATGGCATGGGTGAGGGGGGCCTGGCATTGGCCCCCGCCGAATCCCGGGAGTTCCTGCGCCTGCTGATCAATTATGACAAGGCTCCGTCTGATCCGTCCCACTGGCTGAACAATGGCAAGATTTCCGATATTTCCTGCGCCTTCCTGATTGCCCGGCTGCGGCGCGCCGGCCAGTGGGAACCGGCTTACATGGAACAGCGCCAACGCGTTCTGGACATCAGCGCCGGCTTCGGGCTGTCTTCGTTGCTGCCCGTTGACGGGGCGCCCCCGACAACCAGCCTGCCGATCCTGTTTGGCGCCCCTGTCGAGGCAACAGCCACGGCGCCGACAAACCATGTCGACATCGCCCGCCAGTATGAACCGCTGGCGCCTCTGGCGCGGGTCCGGGAACTGCACGCGCAGATGGTGAATTTTCCGACCCACCCGGATATGTGCGCCCTGACCGATACCCGGATCGCGGAGGATATCGAAAGACTTCTGGAGCATCGTGCAACGTGAGTGCGGGCCACCGGGACCACTGCCGTTTCGTCGTGATTTCTGTCCACATTGGCCAATGAAATGCCATCGTCTCCTGCCACGGCTCCCGAGAGGGGCCATCACGCCGGTTCGGTTTTGAGGAAAGGACGCAAAAAGGCTCGTTTCCATGTCTGACAGTTCGGTCAAATATATTGTCTACGCACCGTCTTTTACTGCGGACAGCGGCGGGACCATCTTTCTGCATGAGCTTGTGCATGCCCTGAACACGCTTGGAGAGCAGGCATATCTCTGGCCAATGAAACCCATTTTCAGGCAGAGATTCCACAACCGGATTTTCAACCGGATCTTCCCGCCGCCGTTCCAGTGCAACCCGCAGCTTGACACACCGGTTGCACGCAGGTCCGACATCGATGAAAAAACGATCGTCGTTTATCCGGAAATCGTTCCGGGAAACCCGTTGCAGGCAAGGCATGTGGCCCGCTGGCTGCTCTACAAGCCCGGCGAACGCCACCCCTATGAATTCACCGAGGGAGAATTGTTTTTCCGGGCATTCGAGAAAGCCGACCTGCCAGAACTGACCGGGGGCGCCCCCGAGCTGTTCCTCTGGAAGATCAACCGGATCTATCGCAATGAAAACCGGCCCGACCGCTCGGGCGTCTGCTATCTTTTGCGCAAGGGCGCCTACAAGGAGCGCATCCCCGAAACCGAAGTGCCCGGCGCCATTTGCATCGATGATCTCGGGCCGGCCGAGATCAACGACATCTTCAATCGTTGCGAGGTGTTCTATTCCTATGACGAAGCGACGATGTATTCCCAATATGCGGCGATCTGCGGGTGCCTGAGCATCGTGGTGCCCGGCGAACATGCCTCGCGCGAGGAATGGGCCGCCCAGCATGATCTGTATCGCTATGGCGTGGCTTATGGCATCGAAGATGCCGGGCATGCCCTGGCCACGCGCGACAAGGTTCTCGGCATGCTTGAAGAAAAGGAAAAAGCCGGGCTGGATACGGTGCGCAGCTTCATCGCGCTGACCAAAGAGCGGTTTGCGCGGTAGCCGTCTGGCCCGGGCTCAGCGAAAGTCCTGCGCCGCGGCCAGGACCGAGCGCACCGCCCCGCCCGGTTGCCAGCCGATCCCGTGTTCGGGAGAGATCACGAGCGCCAGCAGGAGCAACCCGGCAATCAGCCCCGTGGGGGGTGTCTTCAAAAGCGTGAACCGGCCCGAGGCATGACCCTGCAACAGCAACAACGCCCAGGCCGTATAGGAAATGCTGATCCAGCGCCCCCAGTCGGTTGCCACGCCATAAAGCGGCAGCAGGGGCAGAAAGGTGATCGCGGCAAGAATGGCCAGATCCCGGCGTTCGGCAAAGAACCGAAAGCTCAGCGCCACCGGCAGCATGCACAGGGCGGCCACGATGACATAACGCTTCAGCGCCCCGGCCGTCAGTTTCAGTGAAAGCTCGGAGGCGTGATCGATATTGCCGGCAACTGTCCAGCCGATCGCCCCGCCGCAGATGTCCTTGTCCAGCCCCCGGGCCACGAGGCGGGCGCACATGCCTGTCAGTTCGGGCACTTCCCGAAACCAGACCGCGACGCCCATCCAGAGGGCGCTCATCGCCAGGGACGTGATGACAAGGCCGGCAAACTGGCGCGAGGAGATCAGCCCGGCCTCCCGGGTCATCAAGAGCCCGGCGATCAGGGCCGGAAGCATGAAGACATGCAGGATGTTGCCGATACAACCAAGCGTGAACAGCACGACGGCCGCCACCGGCAGCACGGGACCACGCCAGCGGCAGATGCCGTTGAGCGCCAGCAGCGCCAGGGCAAGAAGGCCAAACAGCTCCTTGCGCATCGTGCCCTGAATATCCCCGGCCCAGAAGATCAGGAATATGGCCGGCGAGGCGGCAAGAAACGCCAGCAGGCGGCGGTTCGGGCAGAGCAGCCCGATGAGCCAGACCACGAAAACCAGCATGACGAAAAGCAGGCCCTGAAAGAGCTGGGCCACCGCCAGCAGCGGCCAGCCGGTTGCATCGCTGAGCGCGATGAGACTGTCCCCCATCAGGCCGCGCCGGATGAACCCGGACCCCATGTTGATCAGCCAGTCCCCCTGGCGCCAGTCGCTACCGCCGTTCAGCCAGTCAAACCAGGCCCGCGCCACAACGGGAAAGGACAGCACCGCAAGCACGGATGAAAAGAAAAGAAGCCAGAGAATCCCCCTCGGGATCGGTTTTTGCACGAAAAAAGCCATGCCATGTCACTATTCATTTCGGCCGGGCTTTCCGGCGGGGTAATATCTGGCTAGATACTACAGGAATTATGAGCAAATCCAAAATCATAAATGAATATCCCCGACTGCTGATCATCTCGCCTGCGCCGGTGATCCCGCTTATGAAAAATACCGCCATCTGAACGACAACACGATGATGTATCTGGACAACAGGATGTCTCCGGAGCTTTTCATTTCGCAGGCCGAGATGGCTGACAAGACACGGCGCCTGCTTGATGGCGCGCCGCTTCGGCTGGTTTATTCGGGGCGGCTTGAACCCATGAAAGGTGCGCAGGACCTGCTTCCCGTGGCGCGCCGGCTTCGCGCGCAGGGTCTCCGCTTTACGCTCGACATATTTGGCAGCGGAAGCCTGCAGGAGCAGATTTCGGCCGCAATCCGCGAGGCCGGGCTGCAAGCCGAGGTCACGTTGCATGAGCCCGTGGATTTCGCCACGGTCCTGGTTCCCCATCTGCGCCGGAACGCAGATCTCTACCTGTGCTGTCACCGGCAGTCGGACCCGTCCTGCACCTATCTCGAGAACATGGGCTGCGGTCTTGCCGTTGTCGGCTACGGGAACCGGATGTGGGCGGACCTGTCCAGAGAGTCCGGGGCCGGCTGGGTGACGCCCCTGGGCAAGCCGGAAAAGCTGGCGTCTTGTATCGCGGCAACAGACCGGGACCGGGCAGAGATCGCGGCACGCTGCCAGAAGGCCGCGCAGTTTGCGAAAGAGCATGATTTCCACGCGGAATTTCAGCGCCGGATGGCCCATTTGGCCCGCGCTTCGGGGGCGCCTTTGCCCGAGGATGTCGGGGGCCGGGGTTAGGGTCAGTGTCTTGCGGCTGCGATCGTGCCCTGTCGACTTATCCCGAGAAAGGGAGTTCTCCAGACCACGCCCCGGCCAGCGCAATGACAAGCACAAGGGCAAAGCAGACCAGGCTGGTCCGGTCCTTGACGGCAAACACCACCGGGTCATCGTGCATCTGGCCGCGATGGGTGACCAGGACCATCCGGCTCAGCCAGTAGAGCAGCACCAGGCAGATACCCCAGAGCAGGACCGGCGTTGCATAAAGCCGCGCGACGTCCGGTGAATTGAGGTAGAGCGCCATGACAAGCACCGAAACATAACCCGAGGAAATGGCCATGTTGGCCACGATCGGCAGGTCATCGGTGATGTAGCCCCGCCCGTGGGCCTTCAGGTTGCCGCTGGCCACCCCGTCAACCAGTTCGGCCTGGCGTTTGACGGCGGCAAGCGACAGGAAAAAGAAAACCGAAAAGGCCAGAAGCCAGACGGAAATCTCGATGCCCGTGGCCGCCCCGCCGGCAATGATGCGAAAGGTGTAAAGCCCGGCCAAGACGCAGATGTCGATCACGATGCGCCGCTTGAGAAAGAAGGAATAGGCCAGCGTGGTGGCGTAATACCCGAACAGCACGAGGCCGAACCATGGCCCCAGCAGCGCGGCAACCAGAGCCCCGGCCCCCAGGGGCGCCAGCACCAGAAGCAGCCCCCTGGACGTTGCAATTGCCCCCGAGGCAAAGGGGCGGTTGCGCTTGCGCGGGTGGGCCCGGTCGGCTTCGAGGTCGACCAGGTCGTTCAGGACATAAACGCTCGAGGCGACAAGGCTGAACGCGATGAAGGCAAGGCCGGCATCAAGAAGCGTGCCGCCGTCAAACCGGTGCGCTGCCAGCAAGGGCAGGAACACCAAGGCATTCTTGAGCCACTGATGGGGCCGCAACACACGAAAATAGGGTCTGATACTGGGCATTCGATACCAAAGTCCTTGTTGATAAACTACCCTGCCGGGATAAATTTCGGCAACGGCGACAGCAGGGCCCGCGTCATGTCGAGAAGGCGCGCCTCGGCCTGGGCATCGGTCTCACCCTGTTCGATCAGCGTGGTCAGCCGGACCAGCGCCCCGTCGGTGCGTCCGGTGGCAATACCGTCGGCCAGCAGCCAGAACTTGGCGGCGAAATCCCAGGCAATCTTGCGGCCCTTCTGATCGAACCAGTAATAGACCATCATGCGGGTTTCCCCTTTCTGGATGATCGCCCGGTTGATGCTGAACGGCTCCTGCCGCCCGAGCCTGTCGGCGATGTCGGTGCGTTCCAGCCAGGCAATTTCCCAGCCGCCGCCGGGCAGGCAGATTTCCGGCGAATGCACGCCCCCCTGGCTCTGGTCGTCATACCAGGCCATGAACAGGCCGATATCGGATGCGGCGCCCGGCCTGGAAAAGGTGACCGAGCGATAATCATCGGCCCCCAGGACAACCACCACGCTTGCTTCGAGCGACTGGGCAGGTCCGCGCTGCTTCCAGTCGCCCAACTGGCGCGGGAAAAGGCTGAACGGCGCGCGCTCCACCATCTGCGTGCCACGTTCCGGCAGCAACTGCCAGGACAGGGCGGCGCCCACCATCAGCACCGCGGCGAGGATCATCCCCGTCGAGGCCTGCACCAGGCGCAGGCGCATGAACTGCGTGCCGATGCCGTCGATTTCCAGGTCGAGCGATTGCGCAAGGCTCATCTTCACCGGCTGGAAGATCAGCAGGATGCGCGCCAGGATGAACAGGATCACGATGCTGATCACGAAGATCACCCAGCCCTCGAAGAAGTGGCTCAGCCCCTCGACCCATTCGATGCCATAGGCGTTCACCATGTAGCCGGCCAGCGCGATACGCACCGAGTTCATCACCACAACGATCGGCGCCGCCGAGACCAGCAGGATCGCCTTGTGCCAGATCGGCCCCTTGTAGAGCACCGAAAAGATGTAGGAAAAGCTCAGGATCGGGAACAGGTAGCGCAGCCCCGAACAGGCTTCGGCCACCTGCAGCTTGTAGACCCCCAGGTCGATGATGTTGCCATCCAGGAAAACCGGCACCTGCAGCCACTGCAGCAGAAAGACCCCGAGTTCGGACGAGATGAACTGCAGGTAGGTCGACAGCTTGTAATAGACCACCCCGGGCAGCGGCAGCATGTAGATCAGGTGCAGCACCGGCGGCCAGAACCGGCGGCCCTGCTTCCAGCCGAAACTGACCAGCAGGATGCCCCCGACCCACAGGATCAGCGCATAGGCCACGATGTCGGAAATATTGGCCAGCCGGCCAAGCGCCCCCATCAGCAGGGCGGCAAGCAACACCACGATACCGGGCCAGTAGTCACGCACCGGGCCGGTCTCGACCGGTTCGGTTTTCAGCTGGCGCAGGAACAGCAGGGCCGACAGCACCGGGATCAGCGGCCCGTGGCTGTATTCCGGCAACTGCCAGGCGTCCAGCAGCGCGCGCAGCCCGTCCGAAAAGAACGCAAGCGCCCCCAGCACGGCCACCACCAGCCAGAACATCCCCCAGGTGGCGAATGTCTGGGGAAGCCTGCGCACCTGCGCCATGTTACTGATCATCGACACGTGTCACGTTCCCCGAGTTTCACTTCCAGTGCCAGTTCATAACAGGTTTTTCCATCTCGAAACACGCCCGGCCCCGCGAATTTGGACAATACCGCCGTTGGCGCCACAATAAATGGCAGCAGCGCTTACTATTTCCCGCAACGCAACTGCAAAAATGGCGTCGGCGCACCAATTTGTCTTTTTGGTCGCCATCGTGCAATAGGGATGCTTTTACAGCCCCGAAACCCGTGGGCCTGCAATCCACAGAAGAGACCTGATGCCTGACCCCCACGCCTATGTCCTGATCTCGCCCTGCCGCAACGAGGCCGACTACATGCGCCGCACGCTTGACAGCGTGGTGGCCCAGACGGTGCCGCCGGCGCTGTGGGTCATCGTCGATGACGGCTCAAGCGACGAGACGCCGCAGATCCTGGCCGAATACGCCGCCCGCCATGACTGGATCCGGGTGGTGCCAAAACCCGACCGCGGCCACCGCGCCGTCGGGCCGGGGGTGATCGAGGCCTTCTATGCCGGGCTGGACACGGTCGATCTGGAGACCTTCAGCTACCTGTGCAAGCTCGACCTCGACCTTGACCTGCCGAGCGGCTATTTCGCCGGGCTGATCGAACGGATGGAAGCCAACCCGCGCATCGGCACCTGTTCGGGCAAGCCCTATTTCAAGGCGGCCTCGGGGCGGATGGTTTCGGAAAAATGCGGCGATGAGATGTCGGTCGGGATGACGAAATTCTATCGCGTGGACTGCTTCCGCCAGATCGGCGGCTTCGTGCGCGAGGTCATGTGGGACGCCATCGA
>JALSGY010000423.1 GCA_026982515.1 Paracoccaceae bacterium | reverse complement strand
CCTGTGCAAGCCGGGCTCGGTGACGCCGCACACCAAGTTCGAGGCCGAGGTCTACATCCTGACCAAGGAGGAAGGCGGCCGCCACACGCCGTTCTTTGCCAACTACCGCCCGCAGTTCTACTTCCGCACCACGGACGTGACCGGCACGGTGACGCTTCCCGAGGGCACCGAGATGGTGATGCCGGGCGACAACCTGAAGTTCTCGGTGGAGCTGATCGCCCCGATCGCCATGGAAGAGGGCCTGCGGTTTGCCATCCGCGAAGGCGGACGCACCGTCGGATCCGGCGTCGTGTCGAAAATCATCGAGTAAGGAAAACCGGGGTTCGACGTGGGGCGGGCAAGGGCGTCCGCTCCACCTCTCGACTCCTAGCCGCGAAAGGCAAGTCAAGATGGCAATCCAAAGCCAAAACATTCGCATCCGGCTGAAGGCCTTCGACTACCGCGTTCTGGATGCCAGCACGCAGGAGATCGTCAACACGGCCAAGCGGACCGGCGCCACCGTGCGTGGCCCCATCCCGCTGCCCAACAAGATCGAGAAGTTCACGGTTCTTCGCGGTCCGCACATCGACAAGAAGTCGCGCGACCAGTTCGAGATCCGCACCCACAAGCGGCTTCTCGATATCGTCGACCCCACTCCGCAGACCGTGGACGCGCTGATGAAGCTCGACCTGGCCGCCGGGGTGGATGTCGAGATCAAGGTTTAAGGAGGGCAGACAGACATGTTGCGCTCTGGTGTAATCGCAAGAAAGGTGGGCATGACCCGCCTGTTCATGGAAGACGGACGGCAGATTCCCGTTACCGTGCTTCAGCTCGACGGGCTTCAGGTCGTGGCTCAGCGCACCCCCGAGAAGGACGGCTACGCCGCCGTTCAGCTGGGGGCGGGCGCGGCCAAGGCAAAGCGGACCTCCAAGGCCATGCGCGGCCATTTCGCCAAGGCGAAGGTGGCGCCCAAGCGCAAGATCGCGGAATTCCGGGTGGATCCGGAAAACCTGATCGAGGTGGGCGCGGAGATCACCGCCAACCACTATGCCGAAGGTCAGTATGTCGACGTTTCCGGCACCTCGATCGGCAAGGGCTTCGCCGGGGCCATGAAGCGGCACAACTTCGGCGGCCTGAGGGCCAGCCACGGCGTGTCGATCAGCCACCGCTCGCACGGCTCGACCGGCCAGTGTCAGGATCCGGGCCGGGTGTTCAAGGGCAAGAAGATGGCCGGCCACATGGGGGCCGCCCGCGTCACCACCCAGAACCTGCAGGTGGTCAAGACCGACGTCGAACGCGGCCTGATCATGGTCAAGGGCGCGGTGCCGGGCTCCCGCGGCGGCTGGGTGACGATCAAGGACGCGGTCAAGAAGCCGCTGCCCGAGAACGTTCCGCTGCCTGCCGCGCTCAAGTCGGCGCAGGCCGCCGAGGAAAGCCAGGCCACCGAAGAAGCCGCAGCCGAAGGGGGCGAGAGCAATGAAAGCTGATGCAATCAAGCTGGACGGCAAGAAGGCCGGCTCGATCGATCTTGACGATGCGATCTTCGGGCTCGAGCCGCGCGCCGACATCCTGCACCGGGTCGTGCGCTGGCAGCGGGCCCGCGCCCAGGCGGGCACCCACAAGGTCAAGACCCGCTCCGAAACCAGCTATTCGGGCAAGAAGATCTACCGCCAGAAGGGCACCGGTGGCGCGCGTCACGGTGATCGCAACGCGCCGATCTTCCGCAAGGGCGGTGTCTACAAGGGGCCGGTTCCGCGCAGCCACGCCCATGACCTGCCCAAGAAGTTCCGCAAGCTGGGCCTGAAGCACGCGCTTTCGGCCAAGGCTGCCGAAGGTGCCCTCGTGGTGCTGGAAGCTGCCGAACTGAAGGAACCGAAGACGGCAGTTCTGGCCCGCGCGGTCAAGGAACGGGGCTGGAAACGCGTTCTGGTCATCGACGGCGAGCAGGTGAACGAGAACTTCGCCCGCGCCGCCGCCAATCTCGAAGGCGTCGACGTGCTGCCGTCGATCGGCGCCAATGTCTATGACATCCTCAAGCGTGACACCCTGGTGATCACCAAGGCGGGTGTCGAAGCACTGGAGGCTCGTCTGAAATGAGCGCGAAGCCGGAACATTACGACGTGATCCGCAAGCCGATCATCACCGAAAAGGCCACCATGGCATCAGAACATGGCGCGGTGGTGTTCGAGGTGGCGATGGATGCGAACAAGCCGCAGATCAAGGAAGCGGTGGAAACGCTGTTCGGGGTCAAGGTGAAAGCCGTCAACACGGTCATCACCAAGGGCAAGACCAAACGCTTCCGCGGCCAGCCGGGCAAGCGGCGCGACGTCAAGAAAGCCTACGTGACCCTCGATGAGGGCAACACGATAGACGTGACCACCGGCCTCTGATAAGGGGGCACGAATCTTCGTCTTCGGCTCCCTCGGGGGCCGAGGATCTTTTCAACCAGTTCCCGGAGATTCGGGAACCCAAGCAGACGGAAGACAGAAAGCATGGCACTCAAGTCGTACAAGCCGACGACGCCTGGCCAGCGCGGGCTGGTGCTGATCGACCGTTCGGAGCTTTGGAAAGGCCGTCCCGTCAAGTCTCTCACAGAGGGGCTGAGCAAGAAGGGCGGCCGGAACAACACCGGACGGATCACGATGCGCCGCCGTGGTGGCGGGGCGAAGCGTCTCTATCGCATCGTGGATTTCAAGCGCCGCAAGTTCGATGTTCCGGCCACGGTCGAGCGGATCGAATATGATCCCAACCGCACCGCCTTCATCGCGCTGGTAAAATACGAGGACGGCGAACAGTCCTACATCCTTGCGCCGCAGCGACTGGCCGTCGGCGATACGGTGATCGCCTCCGCCAAGGCCGACATCAAGCCGGGTAACGCGATGCCGTTCTCGGGGATGCCGATCGGCACCATCGTGCACAATATCGAGCTCAAGCCCGGCAAGGGCGGCCAGCTGGCACGTGCCGCCGGCACCTACGCCCAGTTCGTCGGCCGTGATGGCGGCTATGCCCAGATCCGGCTGTCCTCGGGTGAGCTGCGCATGGTCCGGCAGGAGTGCATGGCCACGGTTGGCGCTGTTTCCAACCCCGACAACAGCAACCAGAACCTCGGCAAGGCCGGCCGCAACCGCCATCTGGGCAAGCGCCCGAGCGTACGAGGTGTGGTCATGAACCCGGTCGATCACCCGCATGGCGGCGGCGAGGGCCGCACCTCCGGCGGCCGCCATCCGGTGACGCCCTGGGGCAAGCCGACGAAGGGTGCACGCACCCGCAACAAGAACAAGGCGTCCAGCAAGCTGATCATCCGCTCGCGGCACGCCAGGAAGAAGGGCCGCTAAGATATGGCACGTTCTGTCTGGAAAGGGCCTTTTGTCGACTCCTATGTCCTCAAGAAGGCCGAGAAAGCCCGCGAGAGCGGCCGCAACGAAGTCATCAAGATCTGGTCGCGCCGTTCGACCATCCTGCCCCAGTTCGTGGGTCTGACCTTCGGCGTCTACAACGGCCGCAAGCATATCCCTGTCAACGTCACGGAAGACATGATCGGCCAGAAGTTCGGCGAGTACGCGCCGACGCGGACCTATTACGGTCATGCCGCCGACAAGAAAGCGAAGCGGAAGTAAGTCATGGGCAAGGCAAAGAACCCCCGCCGCGTGGCAGAAAACGAAGCAATGGCGAAAACCCGCATGCTTCGCGTCAGCCCGCAGAAACTGAACCTGGTCGCTGCCATGATCCGCGGCAAGCCGGTGGACAAGGCGTTGACCGATCTGACCTTCTCGAAGAAGCGGATCGCGCAGGACGTCAAGAAATGCCTGCAGTCGGCCATCGCCAACGCCGAAAACAACCATGGGCTTGACGTGGACGAGCTGATCGTCGCCGAGGCCTGGGTGGGCAAGAACCTGACCATGAAGCGCGGCCGCCCGCGGGCGCGTGGCAGGTTCGGCCGCATCATCAAGCCGTTTTCGGAACTCACCATCAAGGTGCGTCAAGTCGAGGAGCAAGCCTAATGGGTCAGAAAGTCAATCCGATCGGCATGCGCCTTCAGGTCAACCGCACCTGGGACAGCCGCTGGTATGCCGACACCAAGGACTACGGCAACCTGCTTCTCGAAGATCTGCGGATGCGCGATTTCATCCGCAACGAGTGCAAGCAGGCCGGTGTCAGCCGGGTGATCATCGAGCGCCCGCACAAGAAGTGCCGGGTGACGATCCACACTGCCCGTCCCGGTGTCATCATCGGCAAGAAGGGTGCCGATATCGAGGTGCTGCGCCGCAAGCTGGCAGCCATGACCGACAGCGAGCTGCACCTCAACATCGTCGAGGTGCGCAAGCCCGAGCTCGACGCCCAGCTGGTGGCCGAAAGCATCGCCCAGCAGCTTGAGCGCCGGGTCAGCTTCCGCCGTGCAATGAAGCGGGCCGTGCAGAACTCCATGCGCATGGGCGCCCTGGGTATCCGGGTCAACGTGGCGGGCCGCCTGGGCGGGGCCGAGATCGCCCGTACCGAATGGTACCGCGAGGGCCGCGTGCCGCTGCACACCCTGCGGGCCGACATCGACTACGCCACCGCCGAGGCCAGGACGCCCTACGGCATCATCGGCATCAAGGTCTGGATCTACAAGGGCGACATCATGGAGCACGATCCCTCGGCCCATGACCGCCGCCTGCAGGAGCTCCAGGAAGGCCCCGCGCCGCGTGGCGCCGGCGGCCGCCGCTAGGAGGAACTCAAGATGCTGCAACCGAAGCGCACGAAATACCGCAAGATGCACAAGGGCCGCATTCACGGCCAGGCCAAGGGCGGCACCGAGCTGACCTTCGGCACCTACGGCCTGAAGGCGATTCAGCCCGAGCGCATCACCGCCCGCCAGATCGAGGCGGCACGCCGGGCCATGACCCGCCACATGAAGCGTCAGGGCCGGGTCTGGATCCGTATCTTCCCCGACACGCCGGTGACCTCCAAACCCACCGAGGTGCGGATGGGCAAGGGCAAGGGCTCGGTCGATTACTGGGCGGCCAAGGTCAAGCCCGGGCGGATCATGTTCGAGATTGACGGGGTGAGCGAAACCGTTGCCCGCGAGGCACTGCGCCTGGCGGCCATGAAGCTGCCGATCAAGACCCGCACCGTGGTCCGCGAAGACTGGTAGGGCGGCAAGCGCCGGCTTCGGACAGGGAAAGGAAAAGGCGGCGCCAGGGCGCCGCCTTTTCCCATCGCTGGTGGCTTTGCTGGCCGCTCCGTGCCAGGCGGTGCCGGGGGTGGCGTTCAGCCTTGCGGGCCTTTCGCCTGCAGGCAACTTCCCCCTTGCCAACCCGGTCATTCCTCCCTATACGGCAGCCTTCACCGCGAACTCCACCGGGAATCAGGGTGACCCAGATCGGGGCCCGCCGGTGATGTTGAAAGGAAGCATGAGCCATGAACGCTCAGGAATTGCGTGACAAGACGCCGGACCAGCTCCGGGAAGAGCTTGCCAACCTCAAGAAGGAATCCTTCAACCTGCGTTTCCAGCAGGCCACGGGCTCGCTTGAGAATACCGCCCGCATGCGTGCCGTCCGCCGTGACGTGGCTCGCGTGCTGACCGTGCTGAACGAAAAGGCCGCCGCGGCGGCCGCCGAAGATCAGGGAGCGTGACGGATGCCCAAACGTATTCTGCAAGGCACCGTGACCAGCGATGCCAATGACCAGACGGTCACCGTTCTTGTCGAGCGCCGCTTCAGGCATCCGGTTCTGAAGAAGACTGTCCGGAAAACCAAGAAATACCGGGCGCATGATGAACGCAACGCTTTCAAGGTCGGCGATCAGGTCCGCATCCAGGAATGTGCGCCGAAATCGAAGACGAAACGCTGGGAAGTTATTGCCGGCTAGGCGGTAACAGTCCGGTTTGATCGAAACCCTGGGGACAAGGCAGGACATGCCCCCCAAAGGTCGGGAGAAACCAAATGATCCAGATGCAGACCAATCTGGATGTTGCTGACAACTCCGGCGCGCGCCGGGTTCAGTGCATCAAGGTTCTGGGTGGTTCCCACCGCCGATATGCCTCGGTGGGCGACATCATCGTGGTGTCGGTGAAGGAAGCCATCCCGCGCGGTCGCGTGAAGAAGGGCGACGTGCGCAAGGCCGTCGTCGTGCGCACCGCCAAGGAGGTGCGCCGCGAGGATGGCACCGCGATCCGCTTCGATCGCAATGCCGCGGTGATCCTCAACAACAACAACGAGCCGATCGGCACCCGCATCTTCGGCCCGGTGGTGCGCGAGCTGCGTGCCAAGAACTTCATGAAGATCATCTCGCTCGCCCCGGAGGTGCTGTAAGATGGCCGCAAAACTGAAGAAGGGCGACAAGGTGATCGTTCTGGCCGGCAAGGACAAGGGCCGCCAGGGTGAGATCACCCGCGTGATGCCGAAAGAGGGCAAGGCCATCGTCGAAGGCATCAACATCGCCATCCGCCACGTGCGCCAGTCGCAGAACTCCCAGGGTGGCCGCATCCCGCAGGCCATGCCGATCGATCTGTCCAACCTGGCGCTGCTTGACAGCAACGGCAAACCCACCCGCGTCGGCTTCCGCTTCGAAGACGGCAAGAAGGTGCGCTACGCCAAGACCACCGGGGAGGCGATCGATGCTTGATGCCGCCAGCTACACCCCGCGCCTGAAGGCGCTCTACCGTGACAGCATTCGTGATGCGCTGAAGAAGGAATTCTCCTACCGCAACGACATGCAGATCCCGCGGCTCGACAAGATCGTGCTCAACATCGGTTGCGGCGCCGAGGCGGTGAAGGACTCCAAGAAGGCCAAATCCGCCCAGGCGGACCTCTCCGCGATTGCCGGTCAGCAGGCGGTGATCACCCGCGCCAAGAAGTCGATCGCGGGCTTCCGGGTGCGTGAGGACATGCCGCTGGGTGCCAAGGTTACCCTGCGTGGCGACCGGGCATACGAGTTTCTCGACCGCCTGATCACCATTGCCCTGCCGCGCGTGCGCGACTTCCGTGGCGTCTCGGGCAAGAGTTTCGACGGTCGCGGCAACTATGCGCTCGGCCTCAAGGAGCACATCGTTTTCCCCGAGATCGACTTCGACAAGGTCGATGAAGTCTGGGGGATGGATATCGTCATCTGCACCACCGCGAAAACGGACGCGGAAGCAAAGGCGCTGTTGAAGCAGTTCAACATGCCCTTCAACTCGTGACGCGCGGGAGGAGATAGGAAATGGCTAAGAAAGCAATGGTCGAACGCGAGAAGAAGCGCCAGCGCCTGGTGGCGAAATACGCCGCCAAGCGGGCCGCGCTGAAGGAAATCGCGAATGACGAATCCCGGCCCATGGAAGAGCGTTTCAAGGCGCGCCTGAAGCTGGCGAAACTGCCGCGCAACAGCTCGGCCACCCGGCTGCACAACCGCTGCCAGCTCACCGGCCGGCCGCACGCTTACTACCGCAAGCTCAAGGTTTCGCGGATCGCGCTGCGCGAGCTCGGCTCCCAGGGGCAGATCCCCGGCCTCGTGAAATCGAGCTGGTAAGGAGGGCATGAAATGAACGATCCTCTCGGCGATATGCTGACCCGCATCCGCAATGCGCAGATGCGTGGCAAGTCCACCGTGATCACGCCCGCCTCCAAGCTTCGTGCCTGGGTGCTGGATGTGCTGGCTGACGAAGGCTATATTCGCGGCTACGAAAAGATCACCGGCGAAGATGGTCACCCGGCCATCGAGATCAGCCTGAAATACTACGATGGCACCCCCGTCATCCGCGAGCTCAAGCGGGTCTCCAAGCCCGGCCGCCGTGTGTACATGGGTGTCAAGGACTTGCCTCAGGTCCGTCAGGGCCTCGGTGTGTCGATTGTCTCCACCCCCAAGGGTGTGATGTCGGATGCAGCAGCGCGTTCCGCCAATGTCGGCGGCGAAGTGCTCTGCACGGTCTTCTGAGGAGGGGCGCATGTCTCGTATTGGCAAAAAACCGGTCGAGCTGCCGTCGGGGGTTACCGCCACCGTCTCCGGTCAGACCGTCGAGGTGAAGGGCCCCAAGGGGGCACTGAACTTCACCGCCACCGACGATGTCACCATCGAGGTGAACGACAACGTCATCACCGTCACCCCGCGCGGCAATTCCAAGCGCGCCCGCCAGCAGTGGGGCATGAGCCGCACCGTCGTGCAGAACCTCGTCACCGGGGTTTCGCAGGGCTTCCGCAAGGAGCTTGAGATCAGCGGCGTCGGCTATCGTGCCCAGATGCAGGGCAACACGCTCAAGCTGTCGCTCGGCTACAGCCACGAGGTGAACTTCGAAGTGCCCGAGGGCGTCACCGTGACGGCCCCAAAGCAGACGGAAATCGTCGTCGAGGGAATCGATCCGCAGCTCGTCGGCCAGGTCGCGGCCAACATCCGCGAATGGCGCAAGCCCGAGCCCTACAAGGGCAAGGGCATCAAGTACAAGGACGAGTACATCTTCCGCAAGGAAGGCAAGAAGAAGTAAGGACGCGAAAAATGGCAAACAGCAAAAGAGACCTGTTCTTGAAGCGCCGCCTGCGCGTTCGGAACAAGCTTCGCAAGAACGCCGACGGCCGCCCGCGGCTGAGCGTTCACCGCAGCAACAAGAACATCAGCGTCCAGCTGATCGACGACACCCGCGGCGTCACCATCGCCTCGGCCTCGTCCCTCGAAAAGGAACTTGGCGTCGTCGGGAAGAACAACCTCGAGGCCGCGGCCAGGGTGGGCAAGGCGATTGCCGAGCGCGCCATCAAGGCCAATGTGACGGAATGCTACTTCGATCGTGGCGGCTTCCTCTTTCACGGCAAGGTCAAGGCTCTGGCCGACGCAGCCCGTGAAGGCGGCCTGAAGTTCTAAGGAGAGACGAGAATGGCAAGAGAACCGCAACACCGGGGCCGCCGCGACCGCGAGGAGCAGCCGGAATTCGCCGATCGTCTCGTTGCGATCAACCGCGTGTCCAAGACCGTCAAGGGCGGCAAGCGCTTCGGCTTTGCCGCGCTTGTCGTCGTGGGTGATCAGAAGGGGCGCGTGGGCTTCGGCAAGGGCAAGGCCAAGGAAGTGCCCGAGGCGATCCGCAAGGCCACCGAACAGGCCAAGCGCCAGATGATCCGCGTGCCGCTGCGCGAAGGCCGCACCCTGCACCATGACATGGAAGGCCGTCACGGCGCCGGCAAGGTGGTGATGCGCTCGGCACCGGAAGGCACCGGGATCATCGCCGGCGGGCCGATGCGCGCGGTATTCGAGATGCTCGGCGTCAAGGATGTTGTCGCCAAGTCGCTCGGGTCGCAAAACCCCTACAACATGATCCGCGCCACCATCGACGGGCTGAAGAAGGAAAGCAGCCCGCGCTCCGTCGCCCAGCGTCGGGGCAAGAAGGTGGCCGAGATCCTGCGCAAGCCCGATGCCGCCAAGCCCGCCGGGGAACCGGCCGCCGAAGCAGCCGAAGCGTAAGGAGAGCGAGATATGGCCAGGAAGACCATCGTGGTAAAGCAGATCGGCTCGCCGATCCGCCGGCCCGCCGACCAGCGCGCCACGCTGGTGGGGCTCGGGCTCAACAAGATGCACAAGACGCGCGAGCTTGAAGACACCCCCGCCATCCGCGGCATGATCAACAAGATCCCGCATCTGGTGGAGATCGTGGAAGAGCGCGGCTGATACCGCCCGCACCGGCCGGGCAACCGGCCCCACGCAGAAATGCAAGACGCCCCGGTGCCGCTCCGGGGCGTTTTCATGTTGCCCTGCCGCTTGCCATGAGTGCGCCCCATGGCAGGGCGCATCTGTTCGCATTCGCTCGTCCGGGCGGGCGAATGCCCCATGTTGCACAGCGTCACCGGACCCCGTCAGGCGCGACGGTCCTTACCGGCCGAACCGGCGCATCCAGCGAAAGACCAGCATCAGCGCCAGCATCAGGAAGAACAGCCCCGCCATGTCGCCGATCACGTAGGCGAAGTAATCGACGGGCGCGCTGCCAAAGGCGAGGTTTGTCAGCATCGAGCCTGCAACCGAGGCCACCAGCCCCACGAGCATGATGCAGATCCAGCACGGCATCCGGCCGGGCCGCGGCGCAAGGTTGACCCCGAGCAGCCGCAAGCCTTCGAAGGCGGCCGGGGCAATGGTGACGGCAATGAAGATCCCCGCCAGGCGGCTGGGCGTGAACACCTCCGGGCCGGCAACGTAGAAGAAGGCGAGGAAAACCCCGGGCAGAAGCGCAAGCGTCGAGCGCCATCCCATGAGCCAGGCCGCCAGCACCCGAACGCCATGCGGCAGGAACAGCAGGCTGGCACGGCTGGTATATTCGGGGAAGAAAAGGTTCTGGATCGGCAGTATCAGCTCGAAGTTCACCACGAAGGCAGTCAGATAGAGCAGGGAGGCAGAAAACGTTTCGGTGACGAGCCTGCCGATGTCTGCGCGAGGTACGATCAAGAAGGGCCTCTTGCCTCAGTCATCGCGGGCATGAACCACATACCGGCCGCGCCCGGCGTTACGGCAGCTGGAAAGATAGCCCTTCTCGACAAGTGACTTGAGAGCCCGGAAGAACGTTGGGCGAGAGATGTTGGCAACCAGCGCATGTTCCATGAGCCCGGTAGTCTGGACGTTGCCGGTTTCGCGCGCCAGCTCGGTGGCGGCGTAGAAGATGTCGCGCTCGGCCGGCGAAAGCTCTTCCAGCCCCAGCGATCGCTCCATTGCAAGCATCAGCTTGCGCAGTTCCGTCAGTTTCGAGATCTCAGACATGGCCTTTCACCTGGGCTGGAAGGATCTGCGACGAAGAACACAGAAGTCTCATATTGACACCTGGGAAACAATCCGTATTCTCCGTCGCAGTCCGGTGCCAGGGTTTTGTGAGTGGTGGCAACCGAAAAATCATTTTGAGGGTGCGGCGTCTTCGGGCGCCGCATTTTCACTTTGCCCGGGAGAAATTCCCGGCGCCAACCGGGGCATGCCTGGCTGGTAAAGTATTTTTACCAGCCGATATGCCCCATGGCCAGAAAAAATGCCTGTCCGTTTGCGGGTGTCTGCCCGGCCTTGCCCGCCACACCCCCTTGATCCCCCTTCGCCCTTCGCCTATACGCCCCCGGTGGCCCTTGCGGCCGCGGAATCGATCAAGAAATGCCGTGGTTGGCCCCTTCGTCGCTCGGGGTCATATCCGGCCAAGGAGAAGCGACATGAAACTGAATGAACTGCGGGACAACCCCGGCGCCACCAAATCTCGCAAGCGCGTCGGCCGCGGCCCCGGCTCGGGCATGGGCAAGACTGCCGGGCGTGGCATCAAGGGCCAAAAATCCCGTTCGGGCGTGGCGATCAACGCCTATGAAGGCGGGCAGATGCCGCTTTACATGCGCCTGCCCAAGCGCGGCTTCAACAAGCCCAACCGCAAGAAATACGCAGTGGTCAATCTTGGCCTGCTGCAGAAGTTCATCGACGCCGGGAAACTCGACGCCGGGAAGGAAATCACCGAGGATGTCCTGCTTGAGGCGGGGGTGATCCGCCGCAGGCTTGACGGCGTGCGGGTGCTGGCCAAGGGCGAGATCACCTCGAAGGTGAATCTCTCGGTCACCGGCGCCTCGAAGGCAGCCATTGCGGCGGTCGAGAAGGCCGGTGGCGCGCTTGCGGTCAACTCTGCGACGGCGGCTGAATAAAGGCTTGTGGGCGGCCACGCGGCTGCTTACATCAAATCCCGTGTTTTCCAGCGCCGCCGACCGGAAAACGGTTCGGCGGCGTTATGCAAGGAGAGGCCCTGAATGGCATCTGCAGCAGAACAAATGGCCGCCAACCTCAGTTGGAGCGCGTTCGGCAAGGCCACAGAGCTGCGTCAGCGCATCCTTTACACGCTCGGCCTTCTGATCATCTTCCGTCTCGGCACCT
>JALSGY010000422.1 GCA_026982515.1 Paracoccaceae bacterium | reverse complement strand
CAAGTTCGTGATCAACTACTTCCGCCTGTCGGAGGACAACCGGCTGCTGTTCGGCGGAGGTGAAAGCTATGGCTACCGCTTCCCGCGCGACATCGCGACGGTGGTGCGCAAGCCGATGCTGGAGATATTCCCGCAGCTGCGGGGCACGCGCATCGATTACGCCTGGGGGGGCACGCTGGCGATCACCATGAACCGAATGCCGCATTTCGCCCGGCTGCGCGGTAATATCCTGAGCGCGAGCGGCTATTCCGGCCACGGGGTGGCGCTGGCCACCCTGGGCGGCAGGCTGATGGCCGAAGCGGTGGCCGGACAGGCCGAACGCTTCGATCTGATGGCCTCTGTCCCCACGCCACGCTTTCCCGGCGGCATGCTCTTGCGCAAGCCGCTGCTTGCACTTGCCATGCTTTGGTATTCACTACGAGACAGATTGTAACCGGCCGAGTCGCCGGCGATGGACAGAAAGGGCCAGCCATGACCATCCTCGAGAAGCGGAAATTCTTCATCAACGGTGAGTGGGTCGATCCGGTCGAACCCAGGGACTTTCCGGTGATCAACCCGGCCACCGAAGAACAGATCGCGGTGATCTCTCTGGGCGGCCCGGCCGATGTGGACCGCGCCGTGGCCGCCGCGCGCAAGGCCTTCGAGAGCTTCTCGCGCACCTCCCTGCAAGAGCGCATCGACCTGCTGCACAGCATCCGCGATGTCTACAAGCGCCGCTACGACGAGTTCGCCGAGGTCATCACCGCCGAGATGGGCGCGCCGAAGACGCTTTCGCACAATGCGCAGGCGGTGGTGGGCATCGGTCACCTTGACGGGGTTCTGGAGGGGCTGAAGGACATCGAGTGGCGCGAGACGCTCAGCGACGGTGACGTGGTGGTGCGCGAACCCATCGGTGTGTGCGGGCTGATCACCCCGTGGAACTGGCCGGTCAACCAGGTGGTGCTGAAGGTGCTGCCGGCGATCGCCGCGGGCTGCACCATGGTGCTGAAGCCCTCCGAACTGACCCCGCTCGATGCCATGCTTTATGCCGAGGTTCTCAAGGAGGCCGGGGTGCCCGACGGGGTGTTCAACCTCGTCAACGGCGAGGGGCCGGTGGTGGGCTCGGCCATGTCGAGCCACCCTGACATCGACATGATGTCCTTCACCGGCTCCACCCGCGGCGGCACCGCGGTGACGCGCGATGCGGCCGCCACCGTCAAGCGGGTGACGCTGGAGCTGGGCGGCAAGTCGCCCAACCTGGTGTTCGAGGATGCCGAGTTGGAGAAGGCCGTCAAGCAGGGGGTTCGGCACTGCTTCCAGAACACCGGCCAGTCGTGCAACGCGCCCACCCGGATGCTGGTGCAGCGCTCCGTCTACGACCGGGCGCTGGATATCGCCCGCGAGGTTGGGGAGGCCCAGAAGGTGGGCGACCCGGCCGTGGAAGGCCGCCACATCGGGCCGCTTGTCAGCCAGCAGCAGTGGGACAAGGTGCAGGATCTCATCCAGTCCGGGATCGAGGAAGGCGCCCGTCTGCTGGTGGGCGGTCTGGGCAGACCCGAAGGCTTCAACAAGGGTTATTACGTGCGTCCCACCATCTTTGCCGACGTGCGCAACGACATGCGCATCGCGCAGGAGGAGATCTTCGGCCCGGTGCTCTCGATCATCCCCTTCGAGAACGAGGAAGAGGCCATCGCGATTGCCAACGATACCCCA
>JALSGY010000421.1 GCA_026982515.1 Paracoccaceae bacterium | reverse complement strand
CACGGTGACCTACCAGGGCGAGATCACCTGGCCGCCGCCGCCGCCGAAGGTGAAGGCGATTGCCTCGAAGAAGCCGCCGAAGGCCGAAGCCAGGGAGCTGACCCCGGAAGAGCGCCGGGCGCAGGAACTGGCCGAGTTCCGGGCCCAGACGGTTCGTCAGGTGGCGCTTCTGAGCGTGGGCGGGGCTCTGCTGCTGGCGGTGGGCACCGTCGCACCGGCCAGCTTCATGCAGCATTTCATCGTCTTCGTGCTGGCCGTCTTCGTCGGCTTCCAGGTGATCTGGAATGTCAGCCACGCCCTGCACACGCCGCTGATGGCGGTGACCAATGCGATTTCGTCGATCATCATCCTCGGCGCGCTCCTGCAGATCGGGACGGGCTCGTGGCTGGTGATGTTGCTGGCCGCGCTCAGCGTGTTCATGGCCGGGATCAACATCTTCGGCGGTTTCCTTGTCACCCGGCGCATGCTCGCCATGTTCCAGAAATCCTGAGGAGGCTGCAGCCATGAGTTACGGTTTCACAACTGCGGCCTATGTCGTCGCGGCCGTGCTGTTCATCCTCGCCCTTGGCGGGCTGTCCAACCAGGAAAGCGCCAAGCGCGCGGTCTGGTACGGCATCGTGGGCATGGCTCTGGCGGTGATCGCCACGCTGATCGGCCCCGGATCGGGGTTGTGGCTGCTGTCGGTCGTGCTGATCGGCGCGGGCGGGATCATCGGCTACTACGTGGCCAAGCGCGTGCAGATGACCGAGATGCCCCAGCTGGTGGCGGCGATGCATTCGCTGGTCGGCCTGGCCGCGGTCTTCGTGGGCTTCAACGCCCATTTCGAGCAGGTCCGCGTGCTGGCCATGGACGAATCGGCCCGCAAGGCGCTGGAAGGGTTTGCCGCCGTGCTGGCCAAGAAGACCCCGGTCGAGCACGACATCCTGCGGGTCGAGCTGTTCCTGGGCATCTTCATCGGTGCGGTGACCTTCACCGGCTCGGTGATCGCCTATGGCAAGCTGGCCGGCAAGGTCAGTTCGGCCGCCACCAAGCTGCCCGGCGGGCATGCGCTGAACGCGGCTGCGGCCCTGATCTCGGCGCTGGCGCTGGTGTGGTATTTCAACGGCGGCGGACTGCTGCCGCTGGTGCTGATGACGCTTGCGGCGCTGTTCATCGGCTATCACCTGATCATGGGCATCGGCGGTGCCGACATGCCGGTGGTGGTGTCGATGCTCAACAGCTACTCGGGCTGGGCGGCGGCGGCGATCGGCTTCAGCCTGGGCAACGATCTGCTGATCGTGGTCGGCGCGCTGGTGGGATCAAGCGGTGCGATCCTCTCCTACATCATGTGCAAGGCGATGAACCGCTCCTTCATCTCGGTGATCCTGGGCGGCTTCGGCGGCACGTCCGGCCCGGCGATGGAGATGGATGGCGAGATGGTCGCCATCGATGCCGACGGCGTGGCCGCGGCGCTGAACGATGCCGACAGCATCATCATCGTGCCCGGCTATGGCATGGCGGTGGCGCAGGCGCAGAATGCGGTCTCCGAGCTGACCCGCAAGCTGCGCGATGCCGGCAAGACCGTGCGCTTCGGGATCCACCCGGTGGCCGGGCGCCTGCCGGGGCACATGAACGTGCTGCTGGCCGAGGCCAAGGTGCCCTATGACATCGTGCTGGAGATGGAGGAGATCAACGACGACTTTCCCGAAACGGACG
>JALSGY010000420.1 GCA_026982515.1 Paracoccaceae bacterium | reverse complement strand
GTGCACATGGCGGCGACATAATGCTGCGCAACCGCCCCGGCGGCGGGCTGCGGGTGCTGGTCATCCTGCCACGCTGAACGCGCCGGGGGTGGATCACGGGCAATGCTGCACCGCCGCATCCGGCGAGCAAATCGCATGCAGCGGGCCTGCCGGCCCGGCAGCGGGAGGTGCGAATCGGCCCACCGCCAGGCCGCCGCGGACCGGGCCGCGGATGACGCGCGGCAGCGGGTCATTTCCTGACCCCGCTGCGATCCTCCTTGCAGTCGTTTGAAACTTCTGGAGTTTTTACTGCAACAAAATTGTTGCACACGTGTGCAATCCATGAATTAATCCATGAATTGCTGAAACCACCGAACGATCCGGCCATCCAAGGGCGTGATCACAAGGAACCAACATGGGGAGACAGGACACAATGCGACACTGCAGAAAAACGCTGGCCGCCCTGGCCGCAAGCTCGATGCTGGCGGCAGGTGCCGGCACGGCTCTTGCCCAACAGGAGGTCACGATCTCCGTCTGGGCGATTGCCGGTTCCACCGAGAACTATCGCATCGATGCCATCAAGATGGCCGCCGACATCCTGGAGCGCGAATACGCCATTCGCGGCGAGGATCTGAAGATCAACATCGAGAGCAAGACCTTCACCCAGTGGTCCGAATACAAGCAGGCCGTCACCCTGGCCGGCGAGGCGGGCACCGCGCCCAACATCGTGGTCTCCAGCCATACCGACATCGCCCCCTGGGCGCAGGCGGGGATCATCGTGCCGGTGGAGGATTACGTCGACCTCGACGCCTGGCCGCTGAACGACATCTACCCGAACCTGGTCGAGATCGCCTCCTACCAGGGGCAGGTCTGGGCCATCCCGCAGGATACCGAATCGCGGCCGTTCTTCTTCTGGAACGACTACATGAAGGCGATCGGCTATAGCGACGAAGACCTCGCCGGGCTGGCCGACAAGGTGCGTGCAGGCGAATATACCCTGCAAAACGTGCTGGAAGACGCCAAGAAGATGCAGGATGCCGGGCTGGTCGAGCCGGGCAAGGGCTTCTGGCCGCGGCCTTCCAATGGCGGTGATTTCTGGCAGTTCTACATGAGCTACGGCGGTGAGTTCGCCACCGACGACGGCCGGCTGCTGTTCGACCGCGAAGCCATGAAGGGCGCCTATCAGTTCTTTGTCGATGCCGTGAACCTCGGCGTGACCCGCAAGAACCATCTCGGCACGCCCTGGGATCAGTGGCACGGCGCGCTGACCTCGGGCCAGGTGGGCATGTGGCACGGCGGCACCTGGCAGTACAGCGAATGGACCGGGAAATACGGGCTGGACTTCTTCAAGAACGTCACCTTCACCCTGATCCCCTCGGGCGGCAATGAGCGCGGCCGGGCCAACACGCTGACCCACCCGCTGGTCTACATGATCACCCGCCAGGACAACGAGGACGAAATGGTCATCTCCGGCGAGCTGATCACCATCGCCTCCGAGCCGCGCATCAACGCCCTGCACGCCATCAAGTCGGCGCACCTGGGCATCACCCGCTCGGAAGAGAAGGTCTCGCTCTATGCCGATGACCGCTGGACCCGCGAAGCCACCGAAGTGCTGCTGCCCTTCGCCACGGCAGCCCCGAACAACCCCAACTTCGGGCAGTACTTCGAGGTGATGATGAGCGGGCTGCAGGCGGCCTGGACCGGGCAGAAGACCGTCGAACAGGCGGTGGCCGATGCCGAGAAGGAGCTCAAGGCGGCTCTCGGCGACAAGATCGTCATCAGGTAAACAGACAGGCAGACCCCACCGGCGCGCCCGGCGCGCCGGTGGAAATCCAAGGGGGGGAACCATGGGCAATTCCAGACACCTGGGCCTGATGCTGCTGGCCCCCGCGGGTATATTCGTTATTCTCTTCTTTCTCGCCCCGGTGGTGCTGACCGCCGTCTTCGGTTTCACCAACATGAGCACGGCCACCGGTATCTCGGGCGGCGCCTATGTGGTGAGCGATTCCACCATGCTGGCACTGAAGGAACGCTACGGCGAACAGGAACTGGCCGAGCGGCTGCTGCGCAAATCCTACGTCATTGACGAAGCGGGGCTGCAGGCGGCGCTGGAGGGCGGGGCCGCGCGGCCAACCGTGGAAGAGCTGCGCGAGAAATACCTGGGGGCCAGCTTCGGCAGCCGCCGCGAGGTCGAGAGACTGCTCAAGAAGCTCTATAACCGCCCCGCCGGCATCCGCCAGATCAAGAAGATCGCCGCCGGTTTCGAGCGTTCGGTGGTGAACGTGCGCTACGACACCCCCGAAGCGCTGCTGGCCGCCATAGAAGGCTACGGCATCACCCTGACGGAAGCCCAGAAAGAGGCCCTGGCCGAGGTCAGCTATACCGGCTGGGTGTTCACCGCGCAGAACTTCAAGACGATGGTGGAGCTGCCCGACACCTGGCGCACCATGGCCAATACGCTGTTTTACGTCTTCACCACGCTGATCCTGTTCAACACCGGGTTCGCGCTGGTGCTGGCGATTGCCACCCACTACATGCCCGACAGGCCGGCGGGCTTCTTCCGCTCGGTCTGGCTGCTGCCGCGGATCACGCCGCCGGTGCTTTACGTGCTGATGTGGAAATGGCTGGCCTGGGACAACGGCTTTCTGGCCACCATCCTGGAGCCGATGGGCTTTGCCCCGCGCAACTGGCTGCTGGACACGCCCGCCAACGCCTGGACCTTCATCATCCTGATCAACGGTTTCGTCGGCGCCTCGATGGGGATGCTGATCTTCTCCTCGGCGATCAAGGCGATTCCGCAGCCGCTGTTTTACGCCTCCGAGGTCGACGGGGCCAGCCGCTGGCAGCAGATCCGCCACATCATCCTGCCGCAGCTGCGCTGGCCGATCCTGTTCATCACCTCCTATCAGACGCTCTCGCTGCTGACCTCCTTCGAATACATCCTGCTGGCCACCAACGGCGGCCCCGGCGGGGCCACCGAGGTGTGGGCGCTGGCCACCTACATGAAGGCGCTCAACAACTACGGCGGAGCGCTGCAATACGGCTATGGCGCGGCCATGTCGCTGGTTCTGGTGGTGATCGGGGTGGCGCTGTCGCTGGTCTACCTGCGGATGTTCAACTTCAAGGCCCTCACCGAATCCCCGAAGATCGAGCAATAGGAGCACCGGCCCATGAGCGGCAATTACAGAAAATGGCCGATGGTGCTGTTTCTCGGCATCCTCACCGCCCCGCTGATCCTGATGTATGTCTACCTGTTCGTGGACACCGTCACCAACACGCCGCCCGGCGCGGTGATCCCCGACGAGTTCACGCTGGAGCACTGGCGTTTCCTGAAGGAAACCCTGCCGGGGCGTCCATCGATCTGGCTGGCCACCTGGAACACCTTCCTGTTCGCAACGGTCACCACCCTGATCGTGCTGGCAGTTTCCTCAGCGGCGGGGTACTCCCTGTCCCGCCTGCAACTGCCGGCACGATCTTTTTTCCTGGGCGGCATCCTGGTGCTGCACGCCTTCCCCACGGTCACGCTGCTGATCGCGATCTTCCTGATCCTGCAGATGCTGGGGCTCTACAACACGCTGATCGGGGTGATCCTGGTCAAGATCTCGCTGGAACTGCCCTTCGGCATCTGGATCATGAAGGGGTTTTACGACACCGTGCCCTGGGAAATCGAGATGGCCGGCATCCAGGACGGGGCCTCGCGCTTTCAGGTCTGGACCATGCTGGTGCTGCCGCAGGTGAAGCCGGCGATCCTGGCACTGGGGATCATCTCGTTCCTGGCGGGCTGGTCGGAATTCATCCTGCCGCTGGTCCTGGCGCCGGGCAATGACGTGCAGGTGCTTTCCGTCTATCTGGCGGCCCTGATCGCCGACGACAACAACTTTGACATGAACCTGTTCAAGTCGGTGGGGCTTTTCTACGTTCTGCCGGTGATCGTCCTGTTCGTCTTCTTCCAGAACAAACTGATGAATATCTACAGCGGAGGCAGCAAGGGCTGATGCGCATCCTGCTTGAAAACTTCACCAAGAAATTCGGTGACCTGACCGTCATCGACGGCATGAACCTGGAGGTGCGCGACGGCGAGATGCTGGCGCTTCTGGGCGGGTCGGGCTGCGGCAAGTCCACCACGCTGTTTTCCATCTGCGGCATTCACCGCATCGACGGCGGGCGCATCCTGTTCGGCGACCGCGACGTCACCCGAACCACCTCGCAGGAGCGCAACGTGGGCGTGGTGTTCCAGTCGTTTGCGCTCTATCCGCACATGACGGTGGAGCAGAACATCGGCTTCCCCCTCAAGCTGCGCAAGGAGCCGAAGGAGCAGATCGCCCGCAAGGTGGGCGAGATAGCCGAAATGGTGCATATTGAGGAGCTCCTCCAGCGCCGCCCCGGAGAACTCTCTGGCGGCCAGCAGCAACGGGTGGCACTGGCGCGCGCCCTGATCCGCCGGCCCTCGGTGCTGCTGCTTGATGAGCCGCTGGCCAACCTCGACGCGGCGCTGCGCCTCGAGATGCGCTCGGAGATCCGCCGCATCCAGAAGGAAACCGGGATCACCGCCGTGCTTGTCACCCACGATCAGGTTGAGGCCATGTCCATGGCCGACCGCATCGCGATCATGGACGCGGGCAAGATCCTGCAGATCGCCGAGCCCAGGGAGATGTACGAAAATCCCGTCTCCGATTACGTCGCCAGCTTTCTGGGCAGCCCGCCCATTTCCTTCCTCGCGGGCCGGATCGAGGGCGACGCCTTCGTGGAGCCTGCCACCGGCACCCGCATCCCGTTGCGCCCGGAGATCGCCGCCAGCCACGGCGGGCGCGCCGTCCGGCTGGGCATCCGCCCCGAGCATTTCCAGCCCGAGGGCGGCATCGCGATTCCGGGGCGCATCTCCTTCATCGAGATCCAGGGCCGCGAGACGCTGTTCGACGTGGAACTGCCGGACGGTTCTGTCATCCGCTCCATCCAGCGCGCCAACGACGCCGTTCGCATCGGCGACGAGGTGCGCTGGGGAATCGACCACGAAAAGATCTTGGTATTCGACGAGAACGGATTGAAGATTTGACCCTGACCTCAGAATGGCTGCGCCGTTTCGGCTGGCCCGAGACCCTGCTCACCGGGCATCCGCTGGCCATCGCGCACCGGGGCGCCTGCGCCTATGCCCCCGAGAACACGGAAAAATCCTTCCGCATCGCCGCCGATCTGTGTGCCGAGATGTGGGAACTGGACCTGCGCCTTTCCGCAGACGGGGTCTGCGTGGTTTCCCATGACGACGACCTCACCCGCCAGGCCGGCCGGGGCGTGCGCATCTCGCAAACCCCGTGGCAGGCGCTGGCCGCGCTGGAGCTGCCCGAGGGGCAGCGCCTGATGCGCCTGGAGCAGGTGATCGATCTGGCGCGCGCCTGCGGCTGCGGGCTCTATATCGAGATCAAGGACGAGGGCGCAGGGCCGGAGGCCTGGCGCATCCTGCAGGAGGCGCAGTTCCGCTTTGCCGCACTGGCCTCCTTCGTACCGGAATGGATCGGTGCGCTGCGCGACCGGGGCTGCGACTGGCCGCTGGCCGTGCTGGTGCCGGCCGGGGCCGATCCGCGCGCCCATGCGCAGGCCGCCCGGCCCGACATCGTGCACATCTGCTGGCGCAAGGCCTCCGGCACGCCGGGCAGGCTGCTGACCGATACGCTGATGCACGATCTGGCCGGTTACCAGATCATCCTGTGGGACGAGGACCGCCCCGAGGTCGTCGAGGACATCCTGGACAAGCCGGTGATGGGGATCTGCTCGGACCGGCCCGAGATGCTCAAGCCCTACCGCCCCGATCCCGAGCATCCGGTCGAGATCGTCTGCCACCGCGGCGCAAACAACCTGGCGCCGGAAAACACGCTGGAGGCGGCCCGCATCTGTATCGACCAGCGTTTCGATTACGTGGAGCTCGACGTGCGCACCACCAATGACGGGGCGCTGGTGGTGATGCACGACCCCGGCCTGGAGCGCACCACCTCCGGCACGGGTCTGGTCATCGAGCAGAGCCTCGACCACCTGCGCGGCCTCGATGCCGGCGGCTGGTTCCGCGACGGGATGCGCGGCGAGAAGGTGCCCACCTTCGAGGAATACCTGGCGCTGGCGCGCAGCCGCTCGGCGGGGCTTTATGTGGAACTCAAGCACACCGACGGCAACCGGCTGATCGAGACGGTGCGCCGCGCCGGCATGCTGGAACGCTGCTTCTTCTGGAGCTATGATACCGACCTGCTGCGCTGGATGCGGCGCCAGTCGCCCGAGATCGTGCTGATGGCCACCCGCTGGATGTATCCCTCCGTGGCCGAGACGGTGGCCGATTACAATGCCCAGATCGTTGAGTTCGACGTCACCAGGGATGATCTTTCGGAAGTGGCGCAATGCCGCGATCTGGGGGTGCGTTCGATGATCTTCAGCACCCGTGCCGATTGGGAGGATCTGGAATCCTACTTGCAATACCGGCCCGACATGGTGAATCTAGATTATCCGGAACGCTTCAAGATCGTTGCGTCCTATCCCGAAGTGCGCAGGCATTTCCGTGCCATGACGAGAGCAGATGAACAAGGTACCGCCAACAAGAACATCCCCGGTCACGGCCCTTGACGTGGCCCGCCGGGCCAATGTTTCGCGCTCTGCGGTATCGCGGGCCTTCACACCCGGGGCCAGCGTTTCGGAATCCACCCGGCTGAAAATCCTCAAGGCGGCAGAGGAGCTTGGCTACCGGGTCAATCTGGTGGCCCGCGGCCTGAACAAACAGCGAACCGATCTGGTGGGCATGATCGCCTCGCGGATGGACAACCCCTACCGCGCCCAGCAGATCGACGCTCTGGCCAAACACCTGGTACGCAAGGGCTTCCGGCCGATGCTGTTCTGCATCGACGAGGAAAACAACGTCGAACAGCTGCTGTCCATCCTGCTCAACTACCGGGTGTCCGGGGTGGTCATAACCTCCGACGCGCCTCCGGCCGAAATCTGCGCTGAATGCGCCCGCATGGGCGTGCCGCTGGTGCTGGTGGACCGCGCCGACGATCTGCCCTTCGTCGACCGCATCAACGGCGACGACGTCAAGGGCGGCCAACTGGCCGCCGAGGCGCTGATGGAGGCAGGGCGGCAAAGCTTCATCGCCGTGCGGCAGGATTCTCTGGGCTATTCCGGGCAGGTCAGGGTTTCCGCCTTTGCCGAACGCACGGCCCAGGAAGGCATCAAGGCCCAGATCATCAGCGTGGGCCAGGACGAATACGCCGGCGGGGCCGAAGCCGCCACTTCGGTGGCCGAAATGCTGGAGGACAACCCCGGCGTCTTCTGCCCCTCGGACACGGTCGCGCTGGGGCTTGTGGATACACTGCGCACCCGCTACGGGGTGGAGATACCGCGCCAGCTGGGCGTGATAGGCTATGACGACATCCCGCAGGCCAGCTGGAACTTCGCCCGGCTGACGACAATCCGCCAGTCGGTTACCGATTTCGCCCGCGTCACCGTCGATCTGCTGTGCGACCGGATGGAAAACCCAGAGCTTGCCCCACGCACCCGCAAGGTGGATGTCCATCTGGTGCAGCGCGATTCCGCCTGAGGCCGGCCATCCTCCGTCACCGGCGGCAAAACCCACCTCAGCCCATGCGCTCTGCCCCGGCCAGCTGTTCGGGCACACAACCTGACAGCAGGGTCACGATCTCGGGCGCGCCGGCCAGAACCGGGCCGGGTGC
Organism: Paracoccaceae bacterium; assembly: GCA_026982515.1. GTDB lineage: Bacteria > Pseudomonadota > Alphaproteobacteria > Rhodobacterales > Rhodobacteraceae > S012-89. The sequence continues at coordinate 4,167 of JALSGY010000420.1, read as the reverse complement.
GGCCAGGAAGCCCTGCAAGGGGGGGGCCAGTGCCACGGCCCCCGCCTCGGCCGCAATCAGCAGCCCGGCCAGCGCGTCCCAGCAGTTCAGGGACGCCTCGAAAAAGGCATCCACCGACCCTTCCGCCACCCGCACCAGCCCCATGGCCGCCGCGCCAAAACGGCGATGCTCGGCCCCATGCGCCTGCAGGGCCTGGATCACGTCGATGTAGCCAGCCAGGCTGGTCCGGTTCGACCGCCCCAGCATGACCAGCGCCCGGCTCGTCTCGACACGGCGAACTGCACGCAGGGGGGTGTCCTCCACGAAGGCCCCCTGCCCCTCAGCGGCCCAGTAAACCTTGTCGTGGGGCGCGTCATACACCACGCCCAGGCGCACCCGCCCGCCCTCGACATGGGCCAGGGAAACCGCCCATTCCGGCAGGGCGCGCATGAAATTGGCGGTGCCGTCGATGGGGTCCACCACCCAGGTGCCGGCCGCCCCCTGCCCGCCGCCGCTTTCCTCGCCCAGAAAACCGTCATGCGGGAAGGCCGAAGACAGTTCGCGGCGCAGCATTTCCTCGGCCTCGCCATCGGCGGCGGTCACGAAATCCTGCGGCCCCTTCAGCCGGGCCTCTGCCCCCGCTTCTTGCCGGTCCTGCCGCCACTGCAGGGCCTGCCGGCCCACCCGCCTGGCCAGATCCCTCGCCACCTCGCAGCGCCGCTGCAGCTCATCCGATGTCGTCATTTGCCCTTCCTTTCCAGCGCCGCGGCTGCCGGCCGAACTCTGCCCGCGGGACAGTAGGCATCACTGCACACGTGTGCAAGCGCAAAGCGCCGCACCTCCGCCAGCCCGCCTCAGCCGCGTCCCTGCCCTTCCCACCAGTCCTCCCATCTGCGGTGCCGGCCGAATTTCCAGACCAGAAAATCCAGAAACAAGCGCACCTTCGGGGGCATGTGCCGGGCATCGAGGAATACCGCATGGATGTCGAGCGACTGCGAGTCGTGATCCGCCAGCAGGCGCCGCAGCCGCCCGGACACGACATCGGGGGCAACCACATAATCGGGGCACAGCCCGATCCCTTCGCCCGCCAGGGCAAGATCACGCACCGCCCGCGCGCTGTTGACCATGTATTTCCCCTTCACGGCGATTTTCCGCACCTGCCCGCCCTGCACGAACGGCCATGCGCCACCCGTGCGCATGTTGGTATCGCAGATGCAGTGGTGCATGCGCAGATCTGACGGGCTGCGTGGCAGCGGATTGGCGGCCAGATAAGCGGGCGAGGCCACCGCCCAGAGCTCGGTCCTGGCCAGCTTGCGCGCGATCAGGCCCGAATCCGGCAGGTTCCCGATGCGCAGGGCCAGATCGATCCCTTCGCCGGCCAGATCGATGAAGCGATCGCTTGGCTGGAGGTCGATGATCAGATCGGGGTGGTCGCGGCGGAAGGCGGGCAGGATGGGTAGCAGGTAGAGCTCTCCGAAAGTCGCGGGCGCGGCCAGCCGCAGGGTGCCCCTCAGGCTCTCGCCCAGCGACTGGACCGAACATTCCAGCTCGTCGAAGGCCTCGATCAGGCTGGCGCAGCGGGAATAGTAGGCCCGCCCGGCATCCGTCAGGCCGAGGGTGCGGGTGGTGCGGTGCAGCAACCGGGTACCGAGCCTGTTTTCGAGCTGCGCGACATACTTGCTGACGAGCTTGCGGGAAATGCCCAGCCGATCGGCCGCGGCGGTGAAAGAGCCGGTCTCCACCACCGAAACGAAGGTTCTCATACCATCAATGACATCCATGATTGTCCATATCATGGCGAAAATCATTCGCCAGCAGGGACGTTTATCGCCCCAATTGCAGGCCTCATGTTCTGCCCATCGCAAACGGGTACGGCCTGCCGCCGGCCCGGATACAACACAAGGAGGGGGTATGAATGTTTTGTGAGCGACCAGACGCCCCGAATTTTGTAAGGGATTTGGGGAGGCGGATAATCTCCGTGGCCCGCGCCCTGGCCGAAGCGCTTCAGGCCCATGGCCTGCCCGTCTTCGCCCGCGAGCGCGGATTTACGAACTCGCACCAGTTCGCGCTGGAGGCCGCGGCATTCGGCGGCGGTCAGGCGGCGGCGAAAAAACTGCGCCAGGCGGGCTTTCTGGCCTGTGGCATCGGCCTGCCGATCGCCCCCGTAGAGGGCGACCTCAACGGCCTGCGCATCGGCACGCCGGAACTGGTGCGCATCGGGGTCACCGAAAGTGATGTGGGGGAGATCGCCGATCTCTTCACGCGCGCCCTGTCATCCAATGATCCGGCCAGCCTCGCACCCGAAACTGCGGCACTGCGGGCCCGGTTCGACCGGCTGCACTACATCTCCTGACCAGGCATCCCGCCGCAGGCTCCGGATGCCCCCGGCGGGAGTATTTCGGGCAATATGAAGCCCGTTTCTTCTGTCCGGAAATACTCTCGGGGGTGAATGGGCCACAGGCCCAGAGGGGGCGGACAGCCCCCTGCCCCGCTTCGGGAAACATGCGCGGATGGCCTGTAAGCCGGATTCTGTCCAAGGGGTTGCCCCCTCTGGATGGCCATTCATCTGAGCCCGCCGTCACCGGCGGGCTTGAGCTGCCTACCCGAACCTCCGGGCTGAAGCGGCCCTGGGGCACACATGGCCCCGTGAGGTCCCTATTCGGCATTGCTCCTGGCGGGGCTTGCCATGCCACCCCTGTTGCCAGGGGCGCGGTGCGCTCTTACCGCACCTTTTCACCGTGACCCGCGCAAGCAAGGGCCGTCTGTTTTCTGTGGCGCTTTCCCTCGGGTTGCCCCGGCCGGGCGTTACCCGGCGCCAGTGCTTCATGGAGTCCGGACTTTCCTCGGGCGTTGCCGCCCGCGGCCATCCGGCCATCCGCGCCCTTCCGATGTAGGGATCGGCGCGCGTGTGGTCAACGCCATCTATTGCCCGGAGTTGCCGGCCTGCACCGCCAGCCGGAACGGCATCGGATCCCAATAGCAGGCGAAGCCATCACCGTCCGGATCGATCCCGTAGCGGTCCCTTTCCGGCCCTCCGGCCCTGAGGAAGGCCTCCTGTGCAAGATCGGAAGAGGCATATTTGGCGCAGTTGCGCTCAAACCGACCTGTGATCTGCACGCTGGGGCGCGGATAAAGCGGCTCACCCACCTTGTTGGTGGTCGAAAGTGCAAACTGCACCACCAGCGGGCCGACGCCATCGGGACGAGGCGGCAGGTCGACAGGCTCGATGAACTGGTAGGCCTGGCGCTGAGCCTCGATGCGCGCCCGGTCGCTCTCGATGGTTTCGCGCTCGCTCACCGCGGAAAAATCCTGCTCGTCGGAAATCCCCGGGTTGTCCAGGTCAACGGCTGGAGCCTCTGCCCGCGCATCACGCGCCCCTTCCGCAACGGCGGGATCGTCGGCGGGCACCGTGCTCGTCGCCACGCTCTCGTCGGAGATCACGCCGCGCGGCACCAGCGGTGCGACAGGCTGCCCTTGCGGCTGGGAGAGGTAGCCGTCAAAACCCACGCCGGCAGCGGAATCGGGCACCGTCACCTCGCAGGCTGCCAGCGCAAGCGGCAGAGCCATCGGAATCAGAAACCGCATCGCTTTCATCCCCGCATCACCGGTTCGACGGGTTCTTACCACCATTTTTCGGGCCTGGAAACAAAGCCCGCGGCGGCCTCGAGCGCCTGGGCGACATTCAGCAGATCGCCCTCTTCCCAGGGCCGGCCGATCAGCTGCAGCCCCAGCGGCAACCCCCGGGCGTCAAGCCCCGCCGGCACCGAGATCCCCGGCAGCCCGGCCAGGTTCACGGTCACGGTGAAGACATCGTTGAGATACATCTGCACCGGATCGGCATCGGCCATCTCGCCCAGCCCGAAGGCGGCCGACGGAGTGGCCGGAGTGAGGATCGCATCCACCCCTTCGGCGAAGACATCCTCGAAATCCTTCTTGATCAGGGCGCGCACCTTGCGGGCACGGTTGTAGTAGGCATCGTAGAACCCGGCCGAAAGCACATAGGTGCCGATCATCACGCGGCGCTTGACCTCGGCGCCGAACCCCTCGGCGCGGGTCTTTTCATACATCTCGGTGATGCCGTCGCCCTCGGCCAGCCTGGCGCGATGGCCATAGCGCACCCCGTCGTAGCGGGCGAGGTTGGAAGAGGCCTCGGCCGGCGCGATCACGTAATAGGCGGGCAGCGCGTAT